>NZ_JNZR01000017.1:0-182392 GCF_000717585.1 Micromonospora globosa | reverse complement strand
CACCACCCCCGAACCGGACACCCCCGCCCACACCGGCACGACACTCCCGCGCCCCGCACCTCGCCGCACCCCCGGACCCTCCCACCAGCACCACCTGCACCCCCAGCACCACTCCACCGGGAGTCGGGATCAGGCGCCGAGCCCAGCGCGATGATCGCCCGGTGGGGGCACCCCGCACGGCAGCCGCCACCCTGCCGCCCGACACGACGCGAGGTTCACGCGCTCGGCCCCACCGTCGATCATGAGGTTAGCGGCGACAAAACGGACACCGACCGCCGCCAAGTTCATGATCGACGCGACCCCGAGACCGGCTCGGGGGCGGGGGTGAAGCGCCGCGCGGCTCGCCTGCGCGATCTTGCAGTTCGAGCCCTTCAGGTGTCCCATTCACGCGGTTTGCCGGGTACCTAAGTGCAAGATCGGCGGGTGGGGCCGGGGGGCTTGGGCGGGTCCTGCCCGGGGGTCGGCGGGAGCTGGCCACTGTCCCGCGCCGACCCGGCGATCTTGGAGTTGTGGTGCCTCGCGAAGCGTGCCAAAGCGGGCATGTCGTGGCGCCACAACTCCAAGATCGGCGAGGGTGGGGCGGCGGGATAGGGCGGCCGGGGGGGGAAGGGGGATCAGGGCTCGAACTTGTAGCCCAGGCCCCGGACCGTGACGATGTAGCGCGGGGCGGACGGCTCCGGCTCGATCTTGGAGCGCAGCCGCTTCACGTGCACGTCCAGCGTCTTGGTGTCGCCCACGTAGTCGGCGCCCCAGACCCGGTCGATCAACTGCCCCCGGGTGAGCACCCGCCCGGCGTTGCGCAGCAGCAGCTCCAGCAGCTCGAACTCCTTGAGCGGGAGCTGCACCCCAGCGCCGCCGACGGTCACCACGTGCCGTTCGATGTCCATCCGGACCGGGCCGGCGGCGAGCGTCGGCGCGCCCGTCTCGTTCGACTCGGCGCTCTGCCGGCGCAGCACCGCCCGGATGCGGGCGACCAGTTCGCGCGGCGAGTACGGCTTGGTCACGTAGTCGTCGGCGCCGATCTCCAGGCCGACCACCTTGTCGATCTCGCTGTCCCGCGCGGTGACCATGATGATCGGCACGTGCGAGCGCTGGCGGAGCTGCCGGCAGACCTCGGTACCGGACATCTCCGGCAGCATCAGGTCGAGCAGCACGATGTCGGCGCCGGTCCGGTCGAACTCGGTGAGGGCGGCGGGGCCCGTCGCGGCGACGGAGACCTCGAACCCCTCCTTGCGGAGCATGTAGGACAGGGCGTCGGAGAACGACTCCTCGTCCTCGACCACCAGTACGCGGCTCAACGGGTGTTTCCTTTCCTGTGGTCAGACCTGCCGGAGCTCGGCCGGGCCGGCCTCGATCCCAGCGGAGGCGAGTGTCGCCTCCAGGTCGTCCGGGGGGCGTGCGGGCAGCCGGAGAGTGAACGTCGACCCCCCACCAAGGGTGCTCGACACGTCCACCCGGCCGCCATGGTTGCTGGCGATGTGTTTGACGATGGCCAGGCCCAGGCCGGTGCCACCGGTGGACCGGGAGCGGGCCTGGTCGGCCCGGTAGAAGCGCTCGAAGATCCGGTCGACCTCGTTCGGGGCGATGCCGATGCCCTGGTCGGCCACGGCGATCTCGACGTGTTCCTCGGTGCCGGTGACTGTCACCCGGACCGTGGTGTCCTCGCCGGAGTAGTTGATCGCGTTCTCCACCAGGTTCGCCACAGCGGTGGCGAGTTGGCTGTCACTCCCGTACACGGTCAGGCCCCGCTGCCCACCCACGGCGATCTCCACCCGGCGCGCGGTGGCCGCGGTGCGGGTCCGGTCGACGACCTCGGCGAGCACCCAGTCCACCGAGACCGGCTCGGGCGCGGGCTGCGGTTCGGCGCCCTGGAGGCGGGTCAGTTCCAGCAGCTCCTGCACGAGGCGGCCGAGCCGGGTCGACTCGTGCTGGATCCGCTCGGCGAACCGCCGCGCGGCGACCAGGTCCTCGGACAGGTCGGGCGCGCCGTCGGCGGCCGGTTCGGTGGCGTCGACGAGCGCCTCGGCGAGCAGTTGCAGCGCACCGATCGGCGTCTTCAGCTCGTGGCTGACGTTCGCGACGAAGTCCCGGCGTACCCGCGCGAGACGGTGCGACTCGGTGACGTCGACCGCCTCGATCGAGATGTAGCCGGAGCCCAGTCCCATCGCCCGCAGGTGCACGCCGAGCGGGTTGTCCCCGCCGCCGTCGCGGCCCCGGGGCAGGTCCAGCTCTATCTCGCGCCGCACGCCCGTGCGGCGGACCTGCCCGGCGAGGGTACGGATCAACGGGTGCGCCGCGATCGACCCCGGCGTCGCCCCGGTACGGAGCAGTCCCATCGCCCGGGCGGCGGGGTTCACCAGCACCGGCACGTCGTCCGGGCCGAGCACCACCACGCCTGCGCGCAGCGAGTCGATCGTCTTGCGGCCGAGCCCGGATAGGCCCCCCTGCTGGTCGTCCGGAATGGTCGTCCTCCCTGCGTCACGACGGAGGAGCCCGCCGCCCCGCGACGCCCGGCGGCGCCGCCATTCGTCAACGGGTCCGGACAGCAGCGCCCCGGCGACCAGTCCGGTCACCAGTGCTCCGGCCACCACGACGGCCACCGCCCATTCCACCCGGCGATCGTAGGGTCATTGTTAACCCGGGTATCGGGCACAAAGGGACGAACCACTCTCGCTTTCGGCAAAGTTCACCTGTGGGCCCCGCGTCGTTCATCCGCGTTCACCCTGGTGCCGACCGTTCGGCCTAGCGTGGGGCGCGCACCTGCTCCTGCCGTACCCCATGGGGGTGGCGGCCACCGACCCCAGGAAGTGACGATGCGCGACGAGTTCCGGGCCGACCTGCAGATTGTCAGCCAGTTGCTGGTGGACATGGCCGAGGCGGTACGCGCGGCCATGCGGCAGGCCACCAAGGCGCTGCTCACCGCCGACCGGACGGCCGCCGAGACGGTGATCGCGCGGGACGCCGAGATCGACGACCTCTACCGGCACGTGGAGGAGCGGGTCTGTGACCTGCTGGCCCGGCAGGCGCCGGTCGCCTCCGACCTGCGGGCGATGATCACCGCGTTGCACGTGGCAGCCGATCTGGAACGGATGGGCGACCTGGCCGACCACGTGGCGAAGACGGCGCTGCGCCGCCACCCGTCCCCGGCGGTGCCGGCCGAGTTGCGGCCGGTCTTCACCGACATGGCCGGGATCGCCGACCGGATGGCCGAGAAGATCGGCTCGGTGCTGGCCAAGCCGGACGCCGACGTGGCCGCCGAACTGGACAGCGACGACGACGCGATGGACGACCTGCACAAGAGCCTGTTCGGCGTGCTGCTCGGCGACGACTGGCCGTACGGGGTGGAGACGGCGATCGACGCGACGCTGCTGGGTCGCTTCTACGAGCGTTTCGCCGACCACGCGGTGAACGCGGGCGAGCACGTGGTCTACCTGATCACCGGTTCCACGTCCGCCTGACCCTGTGCAAGGAAGGGCCCCTTATTAACACTCAGTGTTAATAAGGGGCCCTTCCTCTACCGCAGGCGTTAAAAAGGGGCCCTTCCTTACACCCAAGCTCAGCGGCCCTGGTTGGCGACCGCGGCGGCGGCAGCCTTCGCCGCGTCCGGGTCCAGGTACGTCCCGCCGAGCACCTGCGGGCGCAGGTCGGCGTCCAGGTCGTAGCGCAGCGGGATGCCGGTGGGGATGTTCAGCTTGGCGATCGCGTCATCGGAGATCTGGTCGAGGTGCTTGACCAGGGCGCGCAGCGAGTTGCCGTGCGCGGCCACCAGCACCGTCCGGCCGGCCAGGATGTCCGGCACGATCGAGTCGTACCAGTAGGGCAGCATCCGGTCGACGACGTCCTTCAGGCACTCGGTGCGCGGCATCAGCTCGGTCGGCAGCAGCGCGTACCGGGGGTCGCCGACCTGCGACCACTCGTCCGCGTCGTCGATCGGCGGCGGCGGCGTGTCGTACGAGCGGCGCCAGAGCATGAACTGCTCCTCGCCGTACTCGTCGAGGGTCTGCTTCTTGTCCTTGCCCTGCAGGGCGCCGTAGTGGCGTTCGTTGAGCCGCCACGACCGGCGTACCGCGATCCAGTGCCGGTCGGCGGCGTTCAGCGCCAGCTCGGCGGTGCGGATGGCTCGGCGCATCAGGCTCGTGTGCACCACGTCCGGCAGCAGGTCGTGCTCGCGCAGCAGCTCGCCGCCGCGCCGCGCCTCGGTCTCCCCCTTGGTGGTCAGGTCGACGTCGACCCAGCCGGTGAAGAGGTTCTTGGCGTTCCAGTCGCTCTCGCCGTGCCGCAGCAGGACCAGCGTCCCGACGGTGGGCCCCTCGCTCGCAGTCATGCCGATCATCCTGCCGTACGGCGCGGGCGGACACGCGGCGACCTGTGGTGACGACCACCACGTGGAAAACCTGATGACCACGGCTCCGGGCCGGCACTAGGTTGTAAGGCGTCTTAAAGAGGTCGGTCATTACCAAGCGGGGGGCGTCGGGATGCGGACGGTACGGGGCTGGTTCCAGGACACAGCCGGTGGCCTGCCACGGACGTTCTGGTACCTCTGGGCCGGCACGCTGATCAACCGGCTCGGCTCGTTCGTCCTGATCTTCCTGGCCATCTACCTGACCCAGGAACGCGGCTTCTCCGCCTCCCAGGCCGGACTGGTGATCGGCCTCTGGGGCGCCGGCGGCGCGGTCGGCACCACCATCGGCGGCACCCTGACCGACCGCTGGGGACGGCGGCCCACGCTGCTCACCGCGCACGTCGGCGCGGCGGGCATGATGATCGCGCTCGGCTTCGCCCGCCCGCTCTGGGCGGTCGCAGTCGGCGCGCTGCTGCTCGGCGCGTTCGCCGAGGCGGCCCGCCCCGCCTTCGGCGCCATGATGGTCGACGTCGTGCCGGACAAGGACCGGCTGCGCGCCTTCTCGCTGAACTACTGGGCCATCAACCTCGGCTTCGCCTGCGCCGCAGTGCTCGCCGGCTTCGCCGCCCAGGGCAGCTACCTGCTGCTGTTCCTGGTGAACGCGACCACCACACTCGTGACCGCGCTGATCATCTTCGCCAAGGTCGGCGAAACCCGCGGCCCGGTCACCGCTCTCCCGGTCAAGGGGATGCCGGCGCCGGCGGGGGCGCTGCGCACCATCCTCGCCGACCGGGTGTTCCTCGGCTTCGTCGCGCTCAACCTGCTCGCCGCGCTGGTGTTCCTCCAGCACATCTCGATGCTGCCGATCGCGATGGGCGACTCCGGGCTCAGCCCGGCCACGTACGGCTCGGTGATCGCACTGAACGGCGTGCTCATCGTGGTCGGCCAGCTGTTCGTACCCCGGCTCATCAAGGGCCGCAGCCGCTCGCACGTGCTGGCCCTCGCGGCGCTGGTGATGGGCGCCGGGTTCGGGCTCACCGCGTTCGCCGACACGGTCTGGCTCTACGGCCTGACCGTGCTGATCTGGACCGTCGGCGAGATGCTCAACTCGCCGTCCAACGCCACCCTGATCGCCGAGCTGTCCCCGGCCGCGCTGCGCGGGCGCTACCAGGGCGTCTTCTCGCTGTCCTGGCAGCTCGCCGGCGCCGCCGCGCCGATCCTGGGCGGCCTGGTCCGGGAGAACGCCGGCAACAGCACGCTCTGGCTCGGCTGCGCGGGCATCGGCGTCGTGGCGGCGGTCGCCCACCTGATCTCCGGCCCGGCCCGGGAGCGCCGCGCGGTCGCGCTGCGCGCCGTGGGCACGCCGGTCACGCCGGTCACCGTCACCGCCTCCCCGGCGCCCGAGTCGGGCGAGGCCGCTGCGACCGCACCCGCCGCGCCGGTTCGGGCCGGTTCCTGAGTACGCCCCGACGCAGCCGCCCCGAGGCGGGTGGATACGGTACGGGACGGAATCGGTAAGGAAACCTTCCTGGAGGACGGGTGCGCGGCCTGCGGCGCTGGTGGGACGACACGGCCGGCGGACTACCGGCCACGTTCTGGTACCTCTGGTCCGGTCTGCTGATCAACCGGGCGGGCGCGTTCGCGCTGCTGTTCCTGTCGCTCTACCTGACCGCCGCGCGGGGCGCACCGCCGTCGCTGGCCGGGCTGGTGGTCGGCGCGTACGGGATCGGCGGCGCGGCCGGGACGCTGCTCGGCGGCGTACTGGCCGACCGGTGGGGACGGCGGGCCACGCTGCTCGCCGCCCGCCTCGCCGCCGCCGGGCTGATGGCGGCGCTGGCGTTCAGCACGCACCTGGCGGTGATCGCCGCACTCGCCACGCTGGTCGGAGTGGCGCACTCGATGCCCAGCCCGGCGTTCGTGGCCGCCATCGTGGACGTGGTGCCCGAGGCGCGCCGCTCCCGCGCGTTCAACCTGCAGTTCTGGGCGTTCAACCTGGGCATGGCGGTGGCCTCGCTGCTGGCCGGCATCCTCGCCGAGGCGAGCTTCACCGCGCTGTTCCTGGTCGACGCCGGAGCCACGCTGGCCGCGGCGGTGGTGATCGCGCTGAAGGTGCCGGAGACGCTCACCCGGCGGCCGGCGCTCACACCACGGGCGGTGGTGGGACGCCGTCCCGGGCTGCACACCGCGCTGACCGACCGCACGTTCCTGGTGTTCGTCGGGCTGACGTTCCTGCTGGCCGTGCTGACCATGCAGACCTCCACGATCATGCCGCTGGCGATGCGCGAGGACGGCCTGCGCCCGTCGGCGTACGGGCTGGTGGTGGCGCTCGGCGGGGCGCTCATCGTGGCCGGGCAGTTGTTCGTGCCCCGGCTCATCGAGCCGTACCGGAAGTCGAGCGTGCTGGCCGTCTCGACCGGCCTGATGGCGCTCGGGTTCGGCGCGCTCACAGTGGCCGACGGGCTGCCGCTCTACCTCGGCGCGGCGGTGGTCTGGACGGTCGGGCAGATGCTCGCCGCGCCGCCGAACGCGCAGATCAACGCGGACCTCGCGCCACCCGACCTGCGCGCCCGTTACCAGTCGGTGTTCTACCTGACGTTCCCGGCCGCGTCGTTCGTGGCGCCGGCGCTCGGCGGGCTCAGCCTGGAACACCTGGGCGAGCGGCACTGGCTGGTGGTGGGCGCGCTCGGCCTGCTGGCCGCCGCCGGGCACCTGCTCGCCGGACCGCGCCGGGAGCGGCGGGTCGCCGCGCTGCGGGCAGCGGCGGCGAAACCGGTCGAATCCGTTCGCTGAGGGCTGCTGAGGGCTCGGGGAGACAACGGCAGAGCGCCCACCTCGACCCCCGTCGAGATGGGCGCTCGTACCGTACGCCCGGCGGCGGCGGGCGACACTCACCCCCGTAAGCGTCGCCCGCTCGCGCCGCCGGTTCCACGGGTGGCACCGTCCCCCAACGGCGTGCTCCACCCGATCTTCGCGTCTCGCCTGCGCGGATCTGATCGATCCACCGCTCCCCCGAACGTAAACAAGCGTGACGCGGTGCAATAAAGTTAGTTCGCCCGGATTCCGGATTCAACCCAGATCGCTGTCTTGCCCGTCACAGCGCCCGTGTCGGAAACCCGGCTGTCCGTGTTGTCGTCCCTGGAATGGCAAACACCGGGTTCCCGTCGGCCATTCCCGCAAACCTCAGCCGTCCTCGCGATTCGGGTTCTCGGTCCGGAAGAAGTTGCTCTGCCGGCCGTCCCGCATCTGCTCCTGGTAGATCAGGTTCAGCCGCCGCAGGTCGAACGTGCGGAACCAGTCGTCCCAGGTGATCTCGCGGATCCGGCTGCTCTCCCGGTACCCGGGGATGTTGAACGTCAGCACCCCGGGCCGGCCCTCGCGCTCGGTACCCGCGATGGTGGCGGGCTTCGCACCCCGCGCCCGCGCCCAGCGCTGGATCACCTCGTGGTTACGGGTGACCAGGCTCCGGCCCGGACGCTCCGGCCGGTCCGCGAGGGACGTGATGAGCTGCGACGATCCGATCGACCGGCTGGACGCCGGCCCACGGGTCGGCGCCGCCTGCGCCCGGGCGGACGACGTCTTCCGAGCCGGCGCCGCCTTGGCCCGCGACGGGGCCGCCTTGGCGCGCGAAGGAGCCGCCTTGGCCCGAGCCGGCGTCGCCTTCGCGCGAGCCGGAGCCGCCTTCGCGCGAGCCGGGGCGGCCTTGGCACGCGCCGGCGTCGCCTTCGCGCGGGACGAGGCCGTCTTCGCGCGGGACGAGGTCGCCTTCGCTCGGGCGGGCGCCGCCTTGCGCGTACCCGTCGCCTTGGCCCTGGCGCCGGTGGCGCGTGCGGCCGGCGCGGCCTTCGCCGGCGACGTGGCGCTGCGGCGGGCCGACGTGGTCCGCTTCGCCGCAGTGGTCTTCTTGGCGGCGGTGCTCTTGCGGGTCGCCGACGGCCGGCCGGCCGGGCCGGTGCTCCGCCGGGCGGCGCCGCTCTCCCCGCGCATGGTCCGCGCCAGGGTCTTCACCAGTTCCGGCTTCCGCAGCGCGGAGATCCCCGAGACCCCGCGCCGTTTGAGCTGGCTGCGGAGGTCGTCGACCTTCATCCGGGAGATCGCCGACTCCGACACCCTCGGGGTGTTCGGCGTCTGATTGCCTGTTTGCCGCTTGGTCCGGGTCGCAGTCGTGCCGCGACCTGAGCTGTTGCGCTGAGCCATGGGACACGCTCCTCGACAGTCCGTCCTCGGCCCGCGGTGGGTCCCAGTGCTCCGCACCGCGCGGGGCGGCATACCCGTCAGGAGGGCTCCGAACCTCCGGCGGACGATCCGGCAGTGGCGGAGGGCTCGAAGAGGTGCGCGAACGCGGCCAGGTTGGCTGTCGACTCACCGCGCTTGACCCGCCACTCCCACTCCCGGCGGATGGCGGTGCCGAAGCCGATCTCCAGCATGCTGTCGAACGACTCGTCGGCGTACGTCAGCACGGAACCGAGCAGCCGGTCCAGCTCGTCGGCGTCGATCCCGGCCAGGTTGACCCGCCCGGTCAGGTAGACGTCGCCGACCGAGTCGATGGAGAACGAGACGCCGTACATGCGGGCGTTGCGCTGGAGCAGCCAGGCCCACAGCTCCTCGCGGCGCTCGTCGGGCTGCCGCATCACGAACGCCTCGACCCGCAGCGCGTGCTCACCCACGATCAGGTTGCAGATCGTCTTGAGCTTGTGCGTGCCGGGCAGCGTCACCGCGTACGACGCCTCGCCGGTGGACTCCCACTCCAGCTCACGCTCCGCGCAGACGGACTCGATCAGCGCGGCGACCTCACTCCTGCGGCTCATCGCACCCACTCTACGACCGGCGTACCGGGGCCGCCGGGTGGCGGATCACCAGGAGCACAGCAGGGCCGGGTCGCCGCACCGCCGCGCCAGCCGGGCCCGGTGCTCGGTGATCGCCTCCCCGTAGACCGCGAGCAGGCCGGAGGCGGTGCGGTGCCAGGAGAAGTCCCGGGCGTGCCGCTCGGCGCCGCGGCCCAGCGCGGCACGGCGTACCGGATCGGGCAGCAGCCGGGCCAGCGCGCGGGCCCAGTCGACCGGGTCGTGCCCGTCGATGAGCATGCCGCTGACGCCGTCGCGTACCGCGGTCACCAGGCCGCCCACGGCGGCGGCCAGCACCGGCGTGCCGCACGCCTGGGCCTCCAGCGCGACCAGCCCGAACGACTCGTTGTGCGACGGCACCGCGACCAGGTCCGCGGCCCGGTAGAGGGCGGGCAGGTCGGCGCCGGTCTGCGGCGGGAGGAAACGCACCCGGTCGGCGATGCCGAGCGCGTGCGCGAGTTCGATCAGCGCGGTGGGCCGGTCCAGGCCGGTGCCGCTCGGACCGCCGCAGATCACCACGGTCAGCTCGCCGGCCAGCGCCGGATCCCGTTCGCGCAGCGCGGCGGCGGCGCGGACCAGCACGTCCGGCGCCTTCAGCGGCTGGATCCGGCCGACGAACGCGACCACGTACCCGTCGGTCGGCAGGCCGAGCCGGCGGCGCGCGGCCCGGGTCGCGGCGTCCCGGTCGCCCGCGGCGGGACGGAACCGGTCCAGGTCGACGCCGGGCTCCACGACCGCCACCCGGTCCGGCTCGGCCGCGTACCGGTCGAGCAGGTCGCGGGCCTCGACCCGGGTGTTGGCGACCAGCCGGTCCGCCTCGGTGACCACCTGCTCCTCGCCGATCACCCGGGCCTTCGGCTCGGGACGGTCTCCGACGGCGAGGCGGGCGTTCTTGACCTTGGCGAGCGTGTGCGCGGTGTGCACCAGCGGTACGCCCCAGCGCTCCTTGGCCAGCCACCCGACCTGACCGGAGAGCCAGTAGTGCGAGTGGATCAGGTCGTAGTGGCCCGGCGGGCGGGCCGCCTCGGCACGCAGCACCCCGGCGGTGAAGGCGCAGAGCTGACCCGGCAGTTCCTCCTTGGTCAGCCCTTCCAGCGGTCCGGCGGTGACGTGCCGGACGGATACGCCGGGCGCCACCTCGACCACCGGGGGCAGGTCACCGGCGGTGGCACGGGTGAAGATCTCCACCTCGACGTCGGCCTCGGCCAGCCGCCGGGCAACCTCCAGGATGTAGACGTTCATGCCGCCCGCGTCACCCGTGCCGGGCTGGTGCAGCGGCGACGTGTGCACCGACAGGGTGGCGATACGGCGGGGCCGCGGCCACGGAAGGGCACCTCGCTGACGACCGACACCGGTGTGCAAATCCGCCACGTCCGCTCCCTCTGTCACGGTTGATGCCGTCCCGCACGACCGGCGCTTCTCGGTCAACCCGTGTGCCGGATGTCATCTTCCCCATCGGGGTACGGAAATGCTTTCCGCCGGGTCCCGGGCGTGACGGACCTCATCCCGCCGCCCGGCCCGGCGACAGGAGACAATGACTGGATGACTTCAGTCGCCATCGTCACCGGGGCGTCCAGCGGGATCGGTGCGGCCACCGCCCGCCGGCTCGCCGCCGAGGGATTCCACGTGCTGGCCGCCGCCCGGCGTACCGACCGGCTGGCCGCGCTCGTGGCGGAGATCGAGGCGGCCGGCGGCGCGGCGACAGCGGTGGCCTGCGACGTGACCTCGGACGAGTCGGTCGCCGGCCTGGCCGCCGCCGCCGAGGCCGCGCCCGGGCCGGTCACGCTGCTGGTGAACAACGCCGGCGGCGCCCGCGGCCTGGACCCGGTCGAGACGGCCGACGTGGGCGACTGGCAATGGATGTACGACGTCAACGTGCTCGGCACGCTACGCGTCACCAAGGCGCTGCTCCCGGCGCTGGAGCGCTCCGGCGCCGGCACGATCGTGATCGTCAGCTCCACCGCCGGGCACGTGGTCTACGAGGGCGGCGGCGGCTACACGGCCGCCAAGCACGCGCAGACCGCCGTCGCCGGCACGCTCCGGCTCGAACTGTGCGGCCGCCCGGTCCGGGTGATCGAGATCGACCCCGGCATGGTGAAGACCGAGGAGTTCGGCCTGGTGCGCTTCGGCGGTGACACCGACCGGGCCGAGGCGGTCTACGCCGGAGTCGCCGAACCGCTCGTTGCGGACGACGTGGCCGACTGCGTCGCCTGGTGCGCGACCCGCCCGCACCACGTCAACATCGACCAGCTCGTGGTCCGCCCGCTGGCACAGGCCGCGCAGCACAAGGTGCACCGGACGTCCTAATGGAGCGTCCGGTCGGCGTGGCCACCCGGGGCACGACGAACCCCAACCGGCTCCGGCGGGTGGACAACTGGATCGTCGAGACATGCGGCGACGCGCTACGAGCCGCCGCCGACCCGCTCGTGGTGGACCTGGGCTACGGCGCCACCCCGGTCACACCCGTCGAACTGCGGGCCCGTCTCGCGGCCGGGGTCCGCGCCGACGTGCGGGTGGTCGGCCTGGAGATCGATCCGGTACGCGTCGCCGCCGCCCGCCCCGCCGCCGACCCGCCCGGGCTGACGTTCGCCAGGGGCGGCTTCGAGCTGGCCGGACTGCGTCCCGCGCTGGTGCGGGCGTTCAACGTGCTCCGCCAGTACGACGAGAGCGAGGTGGCCGACGCCTGGCACACGGTCACCGGGCGGCTCGCGCCGGGCGGGCTGCTGGTCGAGGGCACCTGCGACGAGCTGGGGCGGCTCGGCTCCTGGGTGCTGCTCGACGCCACCGGCCCACGCACGCTCACGCTGTCGGCGAAGCTGACCACGCTGGAGAGCCCTGCCACGCTCGCCGAGCGGCTGCCGAAGGCGCTGATCCACCGCAACGTTCCGGGTGAACGCGTCCACGACCTGATCCAGGCGCTGGAACAGGCGTGGCGCTCGGCCGCCGGCTACGCCCCGTTCGGCCCTCGGCAACGATGGCTGCGGACGGTCGAGGCGGTGAAGGAGTCAGGCTGGCCGGTCCAGGACACCCCCCGCACGTGGCGCCACGGCTACCTGACGCTCCCTTGGCCCGCCGTAGCCCCCCGCTAACCGCACCGCACCCGCGCTCGTCGCCCGCCGCGCCCCCTGGCCGCTGGCAGTCAGCCGCCCTTCCGCGAAGCCCCGCTCTCGGCGAGCCCCGCCGAGCCCTCTCACGGCGCGTTGATCTTGCACTTGCCGCCCCGGTAAAACAGGTCAAAACGCCTGCCTCGAGGGCCGGGAGTGCAAGATCGCGGGGGTGAGGCGGGCGGGGCCGCGCGAGGGCGTGCGGGGGTGAGGCGGGGCAGGGCGAAGGCGGGGTCAGATGGTGCAGTTGATGAGGACTGGCTCGGGGTGGAGGGTCACGCCGAAGCGGGACTGGACGCCGTCGCGGATCTCGCGAGCCAGCGCCACCAGCGCGGCCGTACTGGCGGTGCCGGAACGGTTCGTGAGCGCCAGCGTGTGCTTGCTGGAGATGGCGACGCCCTCCGGGCCCGCGTACCCCTTGCCGAACCCGGCCTTGTCGATCAGCCACGCCGCGCTGACCTTCACCGCCCCGTCGGCGCCCGGCCAGTTCGGCGGCTCCCCCAGGTCGGCAGCGCGTTCCCGTACCTGCTCGAACACCTCGCCCGGCAGCACCGGGTTGGTGAAGAACGAGCCCACCGACCAGGTGTCCGGGTCGGCCGCGTCCAGCACCATGCCCTTGCCGGCGCGCAGTTTCCGTACGGTGGCGCGGGCGTCGGCGAGCGGCACCCGGTCGCCCACCTCGACGCCGAGCGCCCGGGCCAGTTCGGCGTAGCGGACCGGGCCGGACAGCGGGGACCGGGTGAGCCGGAAGTCGACGGTGAGCACCACCCAGCGGTCGCTGTACTTGAAGATGCTGCCCCGGTAGACGAACCCGCAGTCGGCCGCCGGGATCCGGACCACCCGGCGCTCCGTCCGGTCGTACGCCTCGACTGCGACGATCGTCTCGGCGACCTCCTGGCCGTACGCGCCGACGTTCTGGATCGGGGTCGCGCCGGCCGACCCGGGGATGCCGGAGAGGCACTCCAGCCCGGACCAGCCGCGCTCGACGGTGGCGGCGACGAGGTCGTCCCACGGCTCGCCGGCTTCGACACGTACCGTGACGGTGTCGCCGTCCTCGGCGACGGTCCGGAACCCCCGGGAGCGGACGAGCACGACGGTGCCGGGGAAGCCCTGGTCGCCGATGACGACGTTGCTACCGCCCGCCAGCACCAGCACGGCCTGCTCCCGGGCTTCCGCTTCCTGCACCTTCAGTACGATCTGGGCGGCGTCGCCGGCGATCTCCAGCCGCCCGGCGGGGCCACCGAGCCGGAGCGTGGTGTAGCGCGCCAGGGTGGCCGGATCGGTCGGGTCACCGGCAGTCGCCGGTTCGGCGTAGACGTCTGACACGCCTTTCACCCTAGGCTGAGGGGTAGCCGGAGCACCCACTGGTGGCCCGGTCACCCCCGGGAGGATGGCGATGAGCAGACTGCACCACACGAAGGACTTCTGGATCGGCGCGCTGCGTACGGAGGGCCCCGCCTTCGCCGCGGCGGTGGCTGAGGCGCCGCCCGAGACACCCGTGCTGTCCTGTCCCGGCTGGACCGTCACCGATCTCGCTCATCACCTGACCCGCGCGTACGCCTGGGCGGGCACCGTGCTGACCGCGGGCATCGCGACCCGCCCGGAGCGGCACGACCCGGAGCCGCCGGCGGGCCTGACCGCGGCGCAGTGGTTCACGCAGGAGTACGAGCGGATCAGCGCGCTGCTGGAGGCGACGGACCCGGAGGCGCCGGCCTGGAACTTCGCGCCGCAGCCGAAGAAGGCGGTCTTCTGGCCACGCCGGCTGGCGCACGAGACGGCCGTGCACCGCTGGGACGCCCAGCTCGCGATCGGTGCGGGTGATCCGATCGAGGCGAAGCTCGCGGCCGACGGGGTGAGCGAGGTGCTGGACACCTGGCTGCCGGCGGGACGGCGGATGCATGCCGGGCAGTGGCGCGGCGTGGTGCAGCTGAACGCGACCGATGCCGCGCAGGAGTGGTACCTACGGTTGCGGGGTGAGGGGGTCGCGCTGCTGGACACCGCGACGATCCTCGACCACGACGACCACCGCGCGCGGGCGCAGGTGGCCGGCACGGCGAGCGATCTGCTGCTGGCGCTGATGGGCCGGATCAGCTTCGACGCGCTGGACGTGGCGGGCGACCGTTCCCTGCTGGGCGGCCTGCGGGTCGGCTGACGACGGGCACCGGACGGAGAGGGGCGACGGTCGCCCCTCTCCTTCTTTTCGGACACCTCTGAGAGCGCTCTCTTGACAAGGTCCACGACCCTCCACCACGCTGTCGTGAGAGCGCTCTCTAAGTTCCGGAACCGCCTTCCACCACCCGTTTCGACGACCCGAGAGGTCAGGACAGCATGCTCACCTTCACGCGCCGCCGCCTGGCGGCGGTGGCCCTGGTGGCCGCCACCGCACTGCTCGGCACCACCGCCTGCGGCGGCGGCGACGATGCCGCCGCCGACGGGCCGATAACACTCACCGTCGACGTCTTCGGCCAGTTCGGTTACGCCGATCTCTACCAGGAGTACATGGCCAGCCACCCCGGCGTGAAGATCGTCGAGCGGGGCACCGGCGGCAACCTCGACGAGTACTCCCCGAAGCTCACCCAGTGGCTCGCCGCGGGCAAGGGCGCCGGTGACGTGGTGGCCATCGAGGAGGGCCTGCTCGTCGAGTACAAGGCCAACCCGCAGAACTTCGTCAACCTGCTCGACCACGGCGCGGCCGACCTGAAGGGCAACTTCCTCGACTGGAAGTGGAACCAGGGGCTCACCGCCGACGGCAAGCAGCTCATCGGCCTCGGCACCGACGTCGGCGGCATGGCGATGTGCTACCGCAAGGACCTGTTCGCCAAGGCCGGCCTGCCCACCGACCGCGACGCGGTGTCCAAGCTCTGGCCCACCTGGCAGGACTACATCAAGGTCGGCGAGCAGTTCACCGCGAAGAAGACGGGCGCCTCGTTCCTGGACGCCGCGACGAACACGTTCAACACGATCCTGCTCCAGACCGCCGGCAACAGCAGCGGCTACAGCTACTACGACACCGGCAACAACCTCGTCGTGGGCAGCAATCCGGCGGTGAAGCAGGCGTACGACACCACGATGGACATCATCGACTCAGGGCTGTCCGGCAAGTACGGCTCCTGGTCCGAGGAGTGGGTGTCGGCGTTCAAGCAGTCGAAGTTCGCCACCATCGCCTGCCCGGCCTGGATGACCGGCGTGATCGAGGGCAACGCCGGCGCCGCCGCCAAGGGCAAGTGGGACATCGCCCAGATCCCCGGCAACGGCGGCAACTGGGGCGGCTCGTTCCTCGCCGTGCCGAAGCAGAGCAAGCACCAGGCCGAGGCGATCGAACTGGCCAAGTTCCTGACCAGCGCCAAGGGTCAGATCGGCGCGTTCAAGGCGAAGGGCCCGCTGCCCTCGTCCCCGCAGGCGCTGGAGGATCCGGCGATCATCGACTCGAAGAACGCCTACTTCTCCGAGGCACCGGTCGGGAAGATCTTCGCCGAGGGCGCCAAGAGCCTGAAGCCGGTCTACATGGGACCGAAGAACCAGGCCGTACGCACCGAGGTCGAGAACGCCGTCCGCAGCGTGGAGCTGGGCAAGCGCTCCCCGGAGCAGGGCTGGACCGACGCGGTCGCCAACGCCGAGAAGGCCGCCGCCAAGTAACCCGAGCAGCGCGTGCGGGCGGCCACCCGGCCACGGGGGCCGCCCGCACGGCGGAAAGGAGTCCCGGGTCATGGCCGTCCAGCTCGACGCCCGCCCGCCGGTCGCACCGGCACCCCGCCCCACCCGTCCCGGCCTGGGCAACCGGCTCAGCCGGATCGACACCAAGTACTCGCCGTACCTGTTCATCGCCCCGTTCTTCCTGTTGTTCGGCGTCTTCGGGGCGTACCCGCTGGCGTACACGTTCTGGGTCTCGCTGCACGACTGGGACCTGCTCGGCGCCGAGCACCCGTTCATCGGCTTCGACAACTACACCCAGCTGCTCGCCGACTCGGACTTCTGGCACTCGGTCGTCAACACGCTGGGCATCTTCGTGATCTCCACGGTCCCCCAGCTGCTCGCAGCGCTCTGGCTGGCCAACCTGCTCAACCGGCAGCTGCGCGCCCGTACCACCTGGCGGATGGCGGTGCTGATCCCGAACGTCACGTCGACCGCCGCCGTGGCGATCGTGTTCGCGGTGCTGTTCGGCCGCGAGTTCGGCATGATCAACTGGCTGCTCGACCACGTCGGGATCAACGCGATCGACTGGAAGGCGAACCGGTTCGCCGCCTGGGTCGCCATCTCCACGATGGTCGACTGGCGCTGGACCGGCTACAACGCGCTGATCTTCCTGGCCGCCATGCAGGCCATCCCCCGCGACCTGTACGAGTCGGCGGCGATCGACGGCGCCGGCCGGGCCCGGCAGTTCTGGTCCATCACGGTGCCGCTGCTCAAGCCGACGATCATCTTCGCGGTCATCATCTCCACCATCGGCGGCCTCCAGCTCTTCACCGAGCCGCGGATGTTCAACTCCGGCACCAACGCGATCCGCGGCGGGCCGCTGCGGGAGTCGCAGACGGTGACCATGTACATGTTCGAGAACGCCTTCGCGCCGCACTACAACTTCGGCTACGGCTCGGCAGTCGCCTGGCTGCTGTTCGCGCTCATCGCTGTGGTCGCGGCGATCAACGTCCTGCTCCTGCGCCGGCTCGGCGGCGGCTCCCGCAAGGAGGTCTCCCGATGACCCGCCTCTGGTCGGCAAGCCGGCTCACCTACCTGGCGCTGACGCTCTCGGCCATCCTGTCGATCTTCCCGATCTACTGGATGTTCGTGGTGGCCAGCCGGACCAGCGACACGATGGGGCAGGTGCCGCCGCCGCTCACGCCCGGCGGCAACCTCGGCGCCAACATCGCCCGGCTGTTCGACAACACCGACGCGTACTTCCTGACCGGCCTGATCAACTCGGCGATCGTGGCCACCACCGTCACGATCTCGGTGGTGTTCTTCTCCACGCTGGCCGGGTTCGCGTTCGCCAAGCTGCGCTTCCGCGGGCGCAACGCGCTGCTGCTGGTCATCGTCGCCACCATGATGGTCCCCACCCAGCTCGGCGTGATCCCGCTCTACCTGCTGATGACGAAACTGAACTGGAACGACCGGCTGCCCGCCGTGATCGTGCCGGCGCTGGTGACCGGCTTCGGCGTGTTCATGATGCGCCAGTACGCGGGCCAGGCGGTCAGCACCGAGCTGATCGAGGCGGCGCGGATGGACGGCTGCAACACCGCGCGGATCTACTGGAACGTGGTGCTGCCCGCGCTGCGCCCGGCCGCCGCCGTCCTCGGCCTGCTCACGTTCATGACCACCTGGAACGACTTCCTGTGGCCGTACGCGGTGCTGAACGACCCGGAGAACCCGACGGTGCAGCTGTCGCTGCGGGCCCTCTCCGACGGGTACTACCAGGACATGTCGCAGGTGTTCACCGGCACGGCGATCGCCACGCTGCCGCTGCTGCTGGTGTTCGTCGTCTTCGGCCGCCAGATCATCGGCGGCATCATGGAAGGTGCGGTCAAGGCATGAGCAACGTCCGATTCCCGGAGGGCTTCGTCTGGGGCGGGGCCACCGCCGCGTACCAGATCGAGGGCGCCGCACGCGAGGACGGTCGCGGCCCGTCGATCTGGGACACCTTCAGCCGTACGCCGGGCGCGGTGTTCCAGGGCCACACCGGCGACGTGGCCTGCGACCACTACCACCGGTACGCCGAGGACGTCGCGCTGATGGCCGACCTGGGGCTGCGGGCGTACCGGTTCTCGGTGTCCTGGCCCCGCGTGCGGCCGGACGGCACCGGCCCGGTCGAGCCGCGCGGGCTCGACTTCTACGACCGGCTGACCGACGCGCTGCTGGACGCCGGCCTCGACCCGATCGTCACGCTCTACCACTGGGACCTGCCGCAGGCGCTGGAGGACCGGGGCGGCTGGACCGTCCGGGAGACCGCCGAGCACTTCGCCGAGTACGCGCTCGCCGTGCACGGCCGTCTCGGCGACCGGGTGCGCACCTGGACCACGCTCAACGAGCCGTGGTGCTCGGCCTACCTGGGGTACGGCTCGGGCGTGCACGCGCCGGGGCGCCGCGACGCCGGTGACGCGTTCCGGGCCGTACACCATCTGCTGCTCGGCCACGGCCTGGCGGCGCGGGCACTGCGGGCGGCAGGCGCGGAGACGCTCGGGATCACGCTCAACCTGGCCGACGTGCAGCCGGCGGACGCGGGCAGCGCCGCTGACGCCGAGGCGGTCCGGCTGGTCGACGGCCTGCACAACCGGATCTTCCTGGACCCGCTCACCGGCGGCGGCTACCCGGCGGACGTGCTGGCCCACGTCAGCCGGATCGTCGCGCCGGACTTCGTCCGGGACGGGGACGAGAAGCTGATCGCCGCGCCGCTGGACCTGCTCGGCCTGAACTACTACGCGCCGACCTACGTGGCCGGGCGGGCGGACGGCACGGGAGGTGCCGCGTACCCGGGCACCGCCGGGGCGGTCGAGTTCCTGCCGCCGGCCGGGCCGCTGACCGAGATGGGCTGGTCGATCGAGCCGGCCGGGCTGGCCCGGCTGCTGGAACGCGTCGCGGCCGACTATCCCGGGCTACCGTTGATGATCACCGAGAACGGCGGGGCGTTCCCCGACACCGACCTCGACGAGCAGGGCGGGGTGGCCGACGCCGACCGGGTCGCCTACCTCGACGGGCACCTGCGCGCGGCGCACGAAGCCATCGCCCGCGGCGTGGACCTGCGTGGTTATCTCGTATGGTCGGTGCTGGACAACTTCGAATGGGCCGAGGGTTACCGGAAGCGGTTCGGGATCGTCCACGTCGACTACCTGACCCAGCGGCGCACACCCAAGCGCAGTGCCCGCTGGTACCAGGAGGTGATCGCCCGGAACGGGCTGTGACGAGGTGGTGGTTACGGGGATGACGACGGCACAGCGACCGACCCTGGAGGCGGTGGCCCGGCTGGCCGGCGTGTCCCGGGCCACCGTCTCCCGGGTGGTGAACGGCTCGACCACAGTCGCCGAGCCGATCCGGCAGGCGGTACGCCGGGCGGTCGAGGAACTCGGGTACGTCCCGAACCTCGCCGCCCGCAGCCTGGTCACCCAGCGGACCGACTCGGTCGCGCTGGTGATGCCCGAGGCGGCCACCCGGGTCTTCTCCGACGACCAGGTGTTCCCGGGCATCATCCGGGGCGCGGCACAGGAGCTGGAGGCGGCGGACAAGCAGCTCGTGCTGATGCTCGCCGGTTCGCCGGCCGGGCACGAACGGGTCGAGCGGTACACCACCGGGCGGCACGTCGACGGGGTGCTGTTCGCCTCGCTGCACGGCGAGGACCCGCTGCCCGGCCGGCTGGCCCGCCTCGGCATCCCGGTGGTGTGCAGCGGCCGGCCGCTCGACGGCGCCGACGTGCCGTACGTGGACGTCGACCACACCGGCGGTGTGAGCACCGCGGTCGAGCACCTGATCGCGAGCGGACGGCGGCGCATCGCCACCATCGCCGGACCGCAGGACATGGTCGCCGGGATCGAGCGGCTGATCGGCTACCGCAACGCGATCACCGGCGCCGGGCTGCCGGAGCTGGTCGCGTACGGCGACTTCACCCGGGAGTCCGGCACCGCCGCGATGCGCGAGCTGCTCGCCGCCGACCCGGAGCTGGACGCCGTGTTCGCCGCCTCCGACCTGATGGCGCACGCCGCCCTGCGCACGCTGCGGGAGGCCGGGCGGCGGGTGCCCGAGGACGTGGCGGTGATCGGGTTCGACGACATCGAGACGGCCGCCTACACCGAGCCGCCGCTGACCACCGTGCGGCAGCCGATAGTGGAGCTGGGCCGGTCGATGACCCGGCAACTGCTGCGCATCGCCGCGGGCGAGGAGGTCGAGCAGGCGCTGGTGCTGCCGACCGAGCTGGTGCTACGCGAGTCCGCGTAAGGAAGGGCCCCCTCTTAACGCCTCAGGTAGAGGAGGGGGCCCTTCTTAACAGCCCGCCGGGCGACCGCCCACCGCGCGTTAACCGGTCGCGGCGCGGGCGTCGGCGGGGCTAGGGTCCGCCGGATGAGTGGAGCCCTGATCCGTCCCGCCCGTGCCGAGGACGCGCCCGCCGTGGTGGCGTTGCGCGCGCTCGTCTACCCGTACCTGGTGCGGGGCGTCGAGTCGACCCGCCGCATGATCGCCGAACCACCGCCCGGCGAGGACTGGGCGGCCTGGGTCGCCGAGGCGGACGGGCAGGTCGTGGGCTGGGTGTCGGCGTACCGCAACACGCAGACGTCGACGCCCGGCGTGGGCGAGATCGCCACGCTGCACGTGCACCCGGAGCATCGTCGCCGCGGCACCGGCACCGCGTTGTTCGACACCGCGCTCGGTCATCTGCGGACGCTCGGGTCCACCCGGGTGCTCACCCACGCGCGTACCGAGTCGCTGCCGTTCGCGCAGCGGCACGGCTTCACACCCAGCCGGGAGCTGCGCTACTCGGCGCTGGACCTGAGCACCGCCCCGCCGATGCCGCAGGCGCCGCCGGGCGTACGGCTGGTGTCCGCCGCCGGGCTCGACCCCCGCCTGGTGCATCGGGTGGACGCCGAGTCGTCCCGGGACGAGCCGGGGGACGTGCCGACGGACTCGCTCGACTTCGACCTGTGGCGGCACGAGTGCTGGGACAACCCGGGGCTGGACCGGGAGGCGAGCATGCTCGCCGAGGTGGACGGCGAACTGGTCGCACTCAGCCTGGTGAAGCGGGACGGCGACCGGATGTGGTCGGACTTCACCGGCACGCTGCCCGCGTACCGGAGGCGCGGGCTGGCCCGGCTGGCCAAGCAGGCCGCGCTGCACGCCGCCGCGGCGCGCGGGGTACGCACCGCGTACACCTCGAACGACGAGGCGAACGCGCCGATGCTGGCGGTGAACGAGCGGCTCGGCTACCGGCCGGTGGACAGCCAGTGGTCGTGCCGGCGCAAACTCACCTGAGCCCGGCGACCACCCGCACCGCTGTGGCGTACGTGTCGGCGCCGAACAGCACCAGCCGTGCCTCGGCGACGTGCTCCGGGGTGGCCGCGTGCAGCACGCTGAGCGCCTGTGCCACCGCGTCCTCGACCGGCCAGCCGTAGATCCCGGCGGAGATCAGCGGGAACGCGATCCGGGTCGCGCCCAGCCCGTCGGCGACGCGCAGGCTGTTGGCGTAGCAGTCGCGCAGCAGCGCGGACCGGTCCTCGTGCGGCGAGAAGACCGGGCCGGCAGTGTGCACCACCCAGCGCGCGGGCAGATTGCCGGCGGTGGTGGCGACCGCCTGGCCGGTGGGCAGCCCGCGCCCGTAGCGGGAGGCGCGCAGCGCCCGGCACTCCTCCAGGATCGCCGGCCCGCCGCGCCGGTGGATCGCGCCGTCCACTCCCCCGCCGCCGAGCAGCGACGAGTTGGCGGCGTTGACTATCGCGTCGACCTGCTGGGCGGTGATGTCCCCCTCGATCAGGACGGTGTCCATCTCAGCTCTCCTCGACGGGCTGGCCCAGCGAGCGGCGGGCCAGCAGCGCGGCCCCGGCGACGGCGGCCGGCATGACGAGCACCGCGCCGAGCGGGATCAGGAAGCACAGGAAGACCGCCACCCCGAAACCGAGCGCTGTCGGCCGGTCGGCCCGCAGCCGCGCCCGCCGGTCCGGCAGCCGCATCCCCCGCCGGTAGAACGGCGCGCCCACCAGCTCCAGCGCCAGGAACCAGCCACCCACCAGGGCGCCGACCACCGGGACCACCGTCTGTCCCACCACCGGGATGAAACCGGCGGCGAACAGGGGTACGCCGATCAGCGCGGACAGCGCCACCAGCCGCAGCGAGTCGGCGAGGCTGCGTCGCAGCGAGGACCAGAACGGCACGTCCACCGCACCGGGGGTGCCGCCGAGGCGGTCCTCGACCCGCTCGGAGATCGCCTCGTAGAACGGGTCGCCGATGACGAGCGTGACGGCGGTGAACGTGAGCACCCCGACCAGCCCGGCGACCCCGACCACCGCCAGCCCGGCGGCGACCCGCAGCAGCCCGCGCCAGGGCGACGACCAGTCGTCGGCGAACGGGGTGAGCCAGCCCGCCAGGTCGTCGACGAAGTAGAGCAGCGTGGCGAACAGGGCCACGTAGAGCGCGCCGGTGATCAGCGCCGGGATCACGCCGAGCAGCATCAGCTTCGGGCTGCGGACGTACATGCCGAAGCCGCGCAGCAGCAGCCCGGCGCCGCCGAGGAAGCGGGTGGCCGCGCCGGTGACGGGCGCGATCGTACGGGAGGCGTTCACGACGGCACAGCCTAATCTGCCGGTGCACCACAATGGGCCTGTGCGTGCGTCCCGGCTGATCTCGCTTGTGCTGCTGCTCCAGTCGCGGGAGACGATGACCGCCGCCGAGCTGGCCCGCGAGCTGGAGGTGTCCGAGCGGACCGTCTACCGGGACGTGCTGGCGCTCTCCGCCGCCGGTGTCCCGGTGTACGCGGACCGCGGCCGGGCCGGCGGCTACCGGCTGCTCGGCGGCTACCGGACCCGGCTGACCGGGTTGAGCCGGGACGAGGCCGAGGCGCTGTTCCTGGCCGGGTTGCCCGGACCGGCCGGGGACATGGGACTGGCCGACTCGGTGGCCGCCGCCGAGCTGAAGGTGCTCGCCGCGCTGCCGCCGAGCCTGCGGGACGCGCCCGCCCGTACCGGGCAGCGGTTCCACCTGGACGTGCCGGGCTGGTTCCGGGAGACCGCGCCGCCGCCGGCCCTCGCCGAGCTGGCCCGGGCGGTCTGGCGGGACCTGATGGTGGAGTTGCGCTACCGGCGCGGGGACCGGGAGGTGACCCGCACTTTGGCGCCGTACGGGCTGGTGCTGAAGAACGGGGTCTGGTACCTGGTCGGCCGGGTCGGTGACGGCTGGCGGACGTACCGGGTGGACCGGGTGGTGGCGGTCGAGGTGGGCGCCGACGGGTTCGACCGGGGCGAGGACTTCGACCTCGGGGCGTACTGGCGGGAGCAGGCGGGCGCGTTCCTGCGCGAACTGCTGCGGGAGCGGGTCACGGTGCGGCTCGGCCCGGCCGGGCTGCGGGCGCTGCGGCACCTGGTGGACGCGCCGTTCGTCTACACCGAGGCGGTGGACGCGGCCGGGCCGCCGGACGAGCAGGGGCGGCTGGTGCTGCGGCTGCCTGTCGAGTCGGTCGACGTCGCGTACGGCCAGTTGCTGGCGCTCGGCCCGGAGGTGGAGGTGCTGGCGCCGCCGCAGTTGCGGGCGCGCTTCGCCGAGGCGACCCGCCGCGCGGCGGCGCTCTACACCGATCCGCCGTCCGACGGTCAGCGGTAGCCGTCCGGGTCGGCCGGCTTACCAGGCTTGACCACCTCCTCGTAGTAGCGGGCCCAGTGCGGGCGGCTGCCGTCGACGTCGGTGAAGCCGTACACCTGGGACAGGCCGCCGCTGTCCAGCGACCGGCCGTTCCAGCGGGCCCGGTCCGGGTCGGCGGCCAGGGCGGCGACCGCGCGCCCGACGAACGCCGGCGTCTCCGACATGACGAAGTGCGGTTCGGTCTTCGCGGCGTCGCGCCAGTTCGCCTCGGTGACGCCGTAGTGTTCGAGCATCGCCTCCGAGCGCAGCCAGCCGGGTGTGAGGGCGACGGCGGTGCAGCCGTGCGGGGCCAGCTCGTGCGCCTGGCTGAAGCCGAGCCGGTTCACCGACACCTTGGCCAGGTCGTAGAAGACCGACAGGCGGTACTCGCTGTCGTTGTGCTCCTTGGTGCCGTCGCCGACCTCGACGACCAGGCCGCCCGGGTTGCGGATCAGCAGCGGCAGCGCGAAGTGGCTGGTGATGATGTGCGTGTCGACAGCCAGCCGCAGCGTGCGGAACCCGGCGTCGAGCGGCTGCTCCCAGACCGGCTTCTCCCAGGTGATCAGCGGGTCCGCGCCCCAGACGTCGTTGACGAGCACGTCCAGGCGGCCCTGCTCGGCGTCGATCCGCTCGACCAGGCCGCGTACCTGCTCGGGGTCCAGGTGGTCGACTGCGACGGCGATCCCGGTGCCTCCGGCGGCGGTGACCAGCTCGGCGGTCTCCTCGATGGTCTCCGGCCGGTCCATCTCGGAGCGGCGCTCGCGGGTGGTGCGGCCGGTGGCGTAGACGGTGGCCCCGGCGGCGCCGAGCTGCACGGCGATCTGCCGCCCGGCACCCCGGGTCGCGCCCGCGACGAGCGCGACAGTTCCGGTCAGTGGTGAGTTCATGGGATAACCGTGCAACAGATACCTGACAGCGGAAGTCCGGTTTCCCGGGAGACCTGGATGGGCGATCATCACCGGTATGCACCTGCTGCTGTCCGGGATCGTCGGCTCGGTCGCGTACGGGCTGGCCGGTCCCGGCTCGGACACCGACCGGATCGGCGTGTTCGCCGCGCCCACAGTCGCGTTCCACGGTCTGCGCCCGCCCCGCGAGTCGGTGGTGACGACCGACCCGGACGTCACGCTGCACGAGGCCCGGAAGTACGCGCTGCTGGCGCTGAGCGGCAACCCGACCGCCACCGAGCTGATGTGGCTGCCCGAGGACTGCTACGAGACCCGCACCGGGTTCGGCGAGGAGCTGATCGCGATCCGGTCGGCGTTCCTGAGCGCGCCGCGCGTCCGTGACGCCTACCTCGGGTACGCCTCGCAGCAGTTCCGCAAGCTCGCCACCGCCCCGGCGGACAGCGGCGGGCGACGGCGCTCGGCGAAGCACGCCCGGCACCTGGCCCGGCTGCTGCACCAGGGCCGGACGCTGTACGCGACAGGCGTACTGGAGATCCGCCTCGCCGACCCGGAGTGGTTCCGCGCGTTCGGCGAACGGGTCGCCGGTGGCGCGCTGGGCGAGGCGCAGGCCCTGGTGGCTGCAGCCGAGGCGGAGTTCGACCGGGTCCGCTCGCCGCTGCCGGAGCGCCCGGACGAGGAGACAGTGGAACGCTGGCTGCTCGCCGTCCGGGCGGCGTACCTGCCGCGCTGAGCGGTCACTGCACGTCGAACTCGTTGCCCTCCGGGTCGGCCATCGTGGTGTGCTCGCTGCCCCGGTCCGCGACCTCGGCCAGCACCGTCGCGCCGAGCGCGGTCAGCCGCTTCACCTCGGCCGCCCGCCCCTCCGGCCCGACGTGCAGGTCGACGTGGAGGCGGTTCTTCACCCGCTTGGGTTCGGGGACGGCCTGGAACAGGAACCGCCTGCCCAGCCCGGTGCCGCTGGCCGGGTCGACCGGGTCGTCCGGGTGGCGTACCGCCGCCAGCTCGCGCCACGCCTTGCGGCCGTCCACCTCGACGTACGCCTCCGGCGGCACCGCACCGGCGGCGGCCAGCCGCTCGATCAGCACGCTGTTGTCCTCGACCTGGTAGCCGAGCGCCTCGGCCCAGAAGCGGGCCAGCCCGATCGGGTCGGCACAGTCGATGACGAGTTTCCAGTCCCGGGCCATGTGTCCTCCGTGGTCAGCTGGTGTAACCAGTTATAGTGGTTACGTGACGGACGGCGCAAGCGGACTCACCCTGATCAGTCCCGAAGGCACTCGATACCGCTTCGACCCGGGCGCGCTCTGCCTGGAGCTGCTGACCACCGGCGGTCCGGGCGCGTTCGCCCGCTACGAGGTGCTGCACCGGCCGGACGACCTCGCGGGCTGGCTGGCCGTGTCCCGCCTGCGCCTGGACCCCGCCACCGTCACCGTCGACGCGGACGACCTGGCCGCCGCCCGTCGGCTGCGCGACGCGCTCTGGCGAGTGACGCAGGCGCGTACCCGCGACGAGACCCCGCCCGCCGCGGACCTGGCCGTGGTGAACGACGCGGCGGCCGGGCTGCCGCTGAGCCCGCAGGCCGGTCCCGACGGCAGCCGGTCCTGGCGTACGCCGCTGACCGGCGCGCAGGTGGTCGCGACATTCGCCCGGGACGCGGTCGACCTGCTCACCGGCCCGTACGCGGCCCGGATCCGGGAGTGCGGCGCGCACGACTGCCAACTGGTCTTCGTGGACACCTCCCGGCCGGGGCAGCGCCGCTGGTGCGCGATGGAACGCTGCGGCAACCGGCAGAAGGCGCGCGCCCTCCGGTCCCGGCGCGCGCCCGGGTGACTCAGTCCGCCAGGCGCACGCGTACCCGGCGGTTGGCCCGTCCCTTGCTCTCCACCTTGACCACCTGGACCTTGCCGATCTGGGCGGTGGAGGCCACGTGCGTGCCGCCGTCGGCCTGCACGTCCAGCCCGACGATGTCGACGATCCGCACCTCCTGCTCCTCCGGCGGGATCAGGTTCGACTGGGTACGGATGATGTCCGGCAGGGCCAGCGCCTCGGCGCGCGGCAGCACCCGCACCGCCACCGACCGGTCGGCGGCCACCTCGGCGTTCACCAGCTCCTCGATGCGGGCCTTGAAGTCCGGCGGCACCTCGGGGAGGTTGAAGTCCATCCGCGCCTCGCCCGGCTCCATGTTGCCGCCCGTGACGAGCGCGCCGAAGTCGCGGAACACCACGCCGCAGAGCACGTGCAGCCCGGAGTGGGTACGCATCAGCATGGTCCGGCGCGTGTCCTCGACCGCGCCGGCGACCTCGGTGCCGACCGGCGGCACCGGGTCACCCTCGGCCGGGATCAGCCAGAGGTCGTCGCCCTTGCGGGTGCCGACGATCCGGGTCTGTACGCCCTGCCAGAGAAGCACCCCGTGATCCGGCGGCTGCCCGCCACCGCCCGGGTAGAACGCGGACCGGTCCAGCACGATGCCCTGCTCGGGATCGGCCGCCAGCACCCGGCAGGTCCACTCGCGCAGGGTCGGGTCGGCGAGGTCGAGCCGGTGCGTACGGCCGTGGTGTGTGACGCCCATGGACGG
Organism: Micromonospora globosa; assembly: GCF_000717585.1. NCBI lineage: Bacteria > Bacillati > Actinomycetota > Actinomycetes > Micromonosporales > Micromonosporaceae > Micromonospora > Micromonospora globosa. Next base: position 155,327 of record NZ_JNZR01000017.1, on the reverse strand, counting down.
CGACGTTACCCGTTCAGGAACTCCGAGACGCGCTCCCGCAGGTCGGCGCGCTCGGTCCAGAGCACGCCGGGCCGGTCGTACACGTGCAGTGTGGCGTTGGGGAGCGCGGCGGCGAGCCGTTCGGCGACGGCGACCGGGTGCAGGTCGTCCTCGGCGGCGGCGATGACCAGCGCCGGCGCGGTGACCGCGGCGAGCGACCCGGCGTCGTCGAGCGGGGCCTGGGCGGGCAGGTCGGCCAGCCCCGGCGCGAGCCCGTCGCGCAGCAGCTGGTCGAGCCGTTGCCGCAGGTACGCCCAGCCGGCCGGGGTGTTGCGCACCGACGGCGGCAGTTCCAGCGACACCGCGTCGGCCAGTGCCGAGGCGTCGCCCTCGGCCACCGCGTCGAGCAGGCCGGTGAGCCGGGCGCGTGCCACCTCGCCGCGCGGCGTGTCCAGCACGGCGGGCAGGAAGAAGACGAGTCTCTCGAAGCGTTCCGGGCTCTCGGCGAGCAGCCGGCAGAGCGCGCCCGCGCCGAGGCTGGCGCCGAACGCCCGGGTCGCGCCGCCCAGGTCGGCGACGGCCCGCAGGTCACGGGCGAGGTCCAGGTAGCTCCACGGCCCGGGCGGCGAGTCGGAGCGGCCGTGCCCGCGGAACTGGAAGAAGATGCGCCGCCCGGTGACGCCGCTGCCGAACGGGCGGGTGGTGGCGATGCCGCTGCCCAGCCCGTGCGCGAACACGGTGACCGGGTCACCGGTGCCGGTGACCAGCCGTTCCAGGCTCACCCCGTGCGGGGTGGCGACCAGTTCCGTCTCCGGCTCGGGCAGCGCGGGGCGCCCGGTCCGGGGCGCGCCGGGGCCGGGCCCCCAGGTGCGGGGACCGCCGTCCGGCGGCGGAGGCCAGCGGAAACCTCTCACCAGGACCCTCGGCCGTCGTGCAGGTCCCGCAGGCCGGGCCGCACGTCGAGCAGGTAGATGAGACCCGCGGCGATGCCGATCAGTCCGAACAGGCTGATCGGGCCGAAGCCGAGCAGGGTCAGCAGCAGGCAGACCGCCAGGATGGCGACCCAGCCGCCCTTGGGCAGCGTGCCGAGTGCGGCGAATCCGTCGCCGCGCTGGGTGACCGCGTGCACCAGCGCCACTCCCTGTACGACCAGGGCGAAGACGAGCAGGATCAGCTGGATCACGTCTTGGACTGCGAACGCGAAGATCGGCGCGGCGATGGCCATGGGGGCAAGCTTATGCCGAGACCCCGGAAACGTCCGACAAGACGTTGTCCGGGGTCCGGTGGAGCATCAGGTCACTCGGCGGCCGGGCGGGTCCGCTTCGTGGCCTTCGGCAGCTTCGCCGACGGGGTGGCCGGCTTGGTCGCCTTGGTGGCGGCCGTCTTGGCGACGGCCTTGGTCGCGGTCGCCTTGGTGGCGCGGGTGCGCTTCACCACGGCCGGCTTGGCGGCCACCGCCTCGGCCACCTCGGCCGGGCTGGGCACCTCGGTCGTCGCGGCGGCCTTCGGCGCGGTCTCCGGCTTCGGGGTGATCTCGGCCTTCGGGGTCACTTCGGTGCCGGTGGCCTCGGTGGCCTCGATGTCGGCGTTCACCGTGTCGGCGGCCTCCAGCACGCCGGCGCCGACGACGCGCTCACCCCGGGCGACCAGCTCGGCGTACGCGGCCAGCGCGCGCTCCTGCGCGGCGTGCGCCCCGGCCACCACGACGGCGGCGTTGCGGGTGGCGGCCTCGCGGAGCTTGTCCAGGTTGGCGGCCTCGCGCAGCTTCTCCAGGTTCGCCGCCTCGCGCAGCTTCTCCAGGTTGGCGGCCTCGCGGAGCTGGTCGAGGTCGGTGGCGACGGCGCGCTCGCGCAGCCCGGTTGCGGTCTGGTTGGCGGTCTTCAGCGTCTCGGTGGCCTTCTGGCGCAGCTCGAAGCCGGTGACGACGGCCTTGCCGCCGAGGTCGGCGACGACCCGGGTGCCGAGGCCGCTGACCACCGTCGGCAGCTTGCGGAGCTGCTCCAGGGCCAGCTCACCGGCGCCGGCGGCGGCGTAGAGGGGTGCGGGGATGCGGTTGGTCTTCGGCTGGGTGGTCATGACTGCTCCTCTTCGGCCGCACCGGCGGCCTTCCGGGCCGCCCGGCGGGCGGTCGTGTCCTGCGGGGCGGCGGTGGTCGGGGCGGGCGCGGTGGTCGGGGCGGGCGCGGCACCCGCTTCGGTGACGGCTACCGATTCGAGGACCGCCTCGGTCGGCGTGCCCTCCGGCGTGACCGGACCGGTCGCGGCCGCGGCCACCGTCGCCGGGGCCTCCGGCGCGGAGGCCGGCTCGGTCGCGACCGTTTCCGTCGTGGCGGCCTTCTCGGCCGCCTCCGCCGTCGTGGCCGCCTCGGTCGCCTCGGCCAGGCGGGCGTTCTCGCGCCGGAACGTCTCGTAGATCTGGGTGAGCGACTGCTTCTGGGCCATGGTCAGCTCGGGGTCGACGGCGATCGCCGCGAGCACGCCCTGGCCCTCCTTGTCGTCCAGCAGCCCGGCACGCAGGTACATCGCCGGGGTGGAGACACGAAGTGCGCTGGCGAGCTGCTGGAGCACCTCGGCACTCGGCTTGCGCAGCCCACGCTCGATCTGGCTCAGGTAGGGATTGCTGACGCCCGCCTGCTCGGCGAGCTGGCGCAGTGAGATCTTCGCGTTGCGCCGCAGGTCGCGAATGAACCCGCCGACATCGGGAAGGTCCTTGCTGGTGGCCATGACTCAACGCTAGCTCGGGTCGCTAACTCCTGCAAGCAAAACGCTAGCCAGAGTTAGCAGGGTCACCGAAGGTGGGTTGCGGAGGCGATGTCCGGTCCGTACCGTTCTCCCCCGTGACCAAGATCGATATCAACGGTGCCCAGCTCGCGTACGACGAGAGCGGCACCGGAACCGCCGTGGTGCTGCTGCACGCCGGCATCGCCGACCGGCGGATGTGGCGCGGGCAGGTCCCGGCGCTCGCGCAGCGCCACCGGGTGATCGCGCTGGACCTGCGCGGCTACGGCGAGTCGGAGCTGCCGACCACGCCGTTCGCCCACCACGACGACGTGGTCGGGCTGCTCGACGCACTGGGCGTCGAGCGCGCCGCGCTCGTCGGCTGCTCGTTCGGCGGCCGGGTCGCGGTGGACACCGCGCTCGCCCACCCGGAGCGGGTCTCGGCGCTGGCGCTCTTCGGCGCTCCGGTCTCCGGCAACGAGTGGTCCGAGGAGACCGAGCAGCTCTGGGAGGAGCTGGTCGGCGACGTGGACCCGGAGGACTTCGCCGCCACCGCCGCCGGCGAGGTGCGTTTCTGGGTGGTCGGCCCGACCCGCCGCCCCGAGGACGTCGACCCGGAGCTGATCCGGTTCGCCGAGGAGATGGACCGCCGGGCACTCGCCGCCGAGCAGGCGCTGAGCGCGATCGAGGTGGGCGAGCTGGACCCGCCGGCGATCGACCGGCTGGGCGAGCTGCGCGTACCGGTACTGGTCGGCACCGGCGCGGACGACCTGGCCGACATCCGCCGCCTGGCCGACCGCATCGCCGACGAGGCCCCGCACGGCGTGCGCATGCCGGACGTGACGAACGCAGCCCACCTGCTCCCCCTGGAGCGCCCCACCGAGACCAACGCCACCCTCCTGCCGTTCCTCCCCTGACCGCCCCGGTTCCTTCTCCTTCGCCGCGTTGATCTTGCACTTGCGGCCCTCGGCACGCCTGGAATGCGCACTTCGCCGGGGCAGTAAGTGCAAGATCGCCGGGGGTAGAGGGCGGGGAAGGGTTACCAGGTGGGGCGGATGGCTCCCACCGGGAGGCCGCCGCCGAGCAGGGGCGGTTCGGCGTACTCGGTGAGGATGGGGGCGCGCACGTCCAGGCGGGCCAGGGCCGACACCAGGACGGGTGTGCGGGCCCTCGCGGCGCCGTCGTCGATCTTCAGAGCCACGGCGCCGACCTCCGGGATCGCCGCCGCGATCACACCCTCCGCGCCGATCTTGGCGAGCAGGCCGGGTACGCCGCGCATCAGCCGGGTGTCCTCCGCCTGGGTGCCGCCGACAAGCTCCGGGTACGCCCGCATCGCGTCCGCCACCGTCCGCTCGACGGTGCCCGGCTCGGCCTCGACCAGCCGCAGGAACGCCCGCGCCAGCCCGGTCAGCGAGACGGCCAGCACCGGTGCGCCGCAGCCGTCCACCCCGACCGCCGCCGCCCGCTCGCCGGTGAACTCCTCGATCGTGGCGGTCAGGCACTGCTGGAGCGGGTGCTCGGGCCGCCAGTAGCCGTCCAGCGGCCAGCCCGCCGCCAGGCAGGTGCGCACCATGCCGGCGTGCTTGCCGGAACAGTTCATCAGCACCCGGGCCGGGCCGCCGCCGGCCCGCAGCACCGCCTCCCGGGCGGCCTCGCCGAACGGCAGGTCCGGCGGGCAGTGCAACGCGTCCTCGGTCAGGCCGGCGTCGCGCAGCAGCGCTGTCACCCGCTCGACGTGGAACTCCTCGCCCGCGTGGCTGGCCGCGACGAGCGCGATGTCGGCCGGGTCGGTGAGCGGCAGGCCGGCCCGGAGCATGCCGATCGCCTGCATCGGCTTGCTCGACGAGCGGGGGAAGATCGGCGAGGCGACGTCACCGGCCCCGGCGACCGGCTCACCGGCGGCGTCGAGCACCACCACGGAACCCCGGTGGACGCCCTCCACGAAGCCGGACCGGACCACCTCGGCGAGCGGCACGCCGCCCTCGTACGTTTTTCCCACGGTATGGACCGTACCGAGGGGACGGACCCGGTCGGCGGCGGGGTGACCTGCGACGTCGACCGGGGCGGTACGGGGTCGGAGCGGGGTGCGCCGCTTACCGGACGGTAGCCGGGACGCCGAGCAGCGTACGGGCCTCGGCGGTGGTCAGCGGGGGCCGCTGGGCGAGCTGGGCGAAGCCGACCGCCCGCGCGACGAGCTGCATGTTGGACTCCACCGGGCGGCCCTTGGCGTACGTGACCGTGTCCTCCATGCCGACCCGCAGGTGACCACCGGCCGACAGCGAGGCCAGCATCACCGGGATGGTGCTGCGCCCGATGCCGGTGGCCGCGAACGTGGTGCCCTCGGGCAGGTCGCGCAGCATCTGCTGGGCCGCGACAAGGGTCGCCGTGGTGCCGGGCATGCCACCCGGTACGCCCATCACGAAGTCGACGTGCACGTGCCCGCCGTGCGGCAGGCCGTACTTGCCGAGCAGCCGCTGCAACGCGCTGAGGTGGCCCAGGTCGAAGATCTCGTACTCGGGGACGACGCCCCGCTCCTGCATCCGGGTGTGCAGGTCGACGATGAACTCCCACCGGTTGAGGAACACGTCGTCGCCGAAGTTGACGGTGCCCATGGTGCAGGAGGCCATGTCCGGTGCGGCGTCGAGCACCGCCAGCCGGGCCGACTCCGGGTCGGTCACCGCGCCGCCGGAGGAGAGCTGCACGATCAGGTCGGTGCTCTCCCGCAGCGCCGCCACCATGTCGCGCAGCCGCCCCTGGTCGAGCGTGGGCCGCGCGTCGTCGTCACGGATGTGGACGTGGATCACGGCAGCGCCGAGCGCCTCGCACTCCTTGGCGGTCAGCAGCAGCTCGTCGAGCGTCACCGGCAGCGCCGGCACCTCCGCCTTCGCCGACTCCGCGCCGGTGGGGGCAACCGTGATCAACGTCCCTGTCGTCATGCCCCGGATCCTAGACCGGTGCCCGGCGCCGGGTCGACCGGAGGATTTCCGGTGCAGGCGGCGTTAAGAAGGGACCCTTCCTCTACCGGAGGCGTTAATAGGGGGCCCTTCCTTACACGTCGATGGCGGCGGCGCTCTCGCCCACGAGCAGTCGGGCGTCGTCGGGCGTGTTGCGCTTCAGCACGGCGAGCGCCACCTGACCCAACTCGTAGTGCTGCACGGCGGTGCCCACGAAGCCGACCGTCCGGCCGTCGAGCGTCACCGGCGTACCGGCGGCGGGCGGCTGGTCGCTCGCCACGCCGTCCAGGTGCAGCAGGACGAGCCGGCGGGGCGGCTTGCCCAGGTTGTGCACCCGGGCGACCGTCTCCTGCCCCCGGTAGCAGCCCTTGTCCAGGTGCACGGCCGGGGCGATCAGGTCCACCTCGGCCGGGATCGTCCGGTGGTCGGTGTCCACGCCGGCCCGGGCCTGCTTGGCGGCCACCCGGATCGCCTCGTACGCCCACAGCCCGGCCACCGGCACCCCGGCGCCGCGCAGCTCCGCCACCACCTCGTCCATGGCCGCCCGTGGCACGAGCAGGTCGACGCCGAGCGCCACCCGCCGGGCCCAGCCGCCGACCGGCAGCGGCTTGACGTCGTACACCGCTGACGGCCGCGCGGGCAGCTCGCCGGAACGGAACTTCGGACCCGGCACCGCTGCCACGTCGGGAGCGGCCAGCCCGGTGACGCCGAGCGTGTCGAGCGCGCCGGGCGCCTCCGGCCCGACGAGCGACAGCAGCGCGTGGTCGGCGGTGGCGTCGCGCGGGTCGACCTTGCTGAAGAACCGCATCTTCTCCAGGTATGACAGGAGGCCCTCGGTCATCCCCGGCTCGGTGTCGAGCCAGGTGGTCTCGCCGTCGTCGGCGACCATCGCGTGCTGCTCGACGTGCCCGTGCGGGGAGAGCACCAGCAGCTCGGTGCCCTGCCACGGCGCCAGCGCGGCCAGGTGCTGGCTGGTGAGCGTGTGCAGCCAGCCGATCCGCTCCTCGCCGGGCACCGCGACCACGCCCCGGTGCGAGCGGTCGACCAGGCCCACGCCGGTGGCCAGGAGCCGCTGCTCGCGCATCGGGTCGCCGTAGTGGGCGGCCACCGGGCCGACGCCCGCCGCCCGGTGGGCCGGTTCCGGCTGGTCCCGGGTCTGGTCGTCGATGGCGTCGGTGGTCACCGCGCCCGCGATGTCGATCATGTGCGTTCCCCGTTCTGTGCGCAGCGGCCGCAGACCCCGAAGAGCGCGACATGCCCGATGTCGACCTTGAACCCGCGCTGCTCGTCCAGCTGGTCGGCGAGCGGGCGGAGCATCTCCGGGGAGATCTCGTCGATCGCCCCGCACTCGCGGCACACCAGGTGCACGTGCTGGTGCTCACCCGCCGCGTGGTAGGTCGGCGAACCGTGCGACAGGTGCGTGTGCGTCACCAGGCCGAGCCGTTCCAGCAGCTCCAGCGTGCGGTAGATGGTGGTGATGTTGACTCCGGCCGCGACCTCGCGGACCGCTGTGTGCACCTGCTCCGGGGTGGCGTGCCCCAGATCCAGGACGGCCTGGAGCACCAGCTGCCGCTGCGCCGTCAGCCGCAGCCCGCGCGAGCGGAGCATTTCCGCGAGGGAGGATTCGGACACCCTTCGATCATAGTTCGGCCGCCGCGCCGGCCGGTCCGCCGCCGGGGGTACGCCACTACGCTGCGCCCGTGGGTACGACACGGGTGGCGGTGCTCGGCCGGGGGCTCGTACCGGCGGGTGAGCCGGTGCTGCGCGGCGACGACCGGGGCGTCCTGCACGGCGACGGCCTGTTCGAGACGCTGCACCTGCGCGACGGCCGCCCCTGGCTGCGCGACGCCCACCTGGCCCGGCTGCGGGCCGGCGCGGCGGCGATCGACCTGCCGCTGCCCCCTGATGCCGCGCTCGTCGAGCTGCTGGACGCGGTGTGCGCCGGCTGGCCCGCCCGGACCGAGGGCGCGCTGCGGCTGGTCTGCACGCGGGGACCGGAGGGCGGTGGGCCGCCCACGGTGTACGCGACGCTCGGCGAGGTGCCTGCGTCCGCCCGACTGGCCCGGCGGGACGGGGTGACTGTGGCCACGCTGCCGCTCGGGGCGGCCGCCCGGTCCCGCCCGGAACTGGGGTGGCTGCCGAGCGGCGTGAAGTCCACCTCGTACGCGCTCAGCACCGCCGCCCGGCGCTGGGCGCAGCGGACGGGCGTGGACGACGTGCTCTGGGTCTCGACCGACGGCTACGTGCTGGAGGGGCCCACCGCGAACGTGGTGTGGCTGAGTGGCGGCCGTCTCCTCACGGTGCCGGCGGCACAGACCGGAATCCTGCCCGGCGTGACCGCCGGCCATCTGCTGGAACGCGCCGGAGAGCTGGGCCTGACCGCAGACGAGCACCTGCCTACCGTGGCCGACCTGCACGAGGCCGAGGCGATCTGGCTGACCAGCTCGCTGCGCGGCCCGGCAGAGGTCACGGCCTTGAACGGAATCCCCCGCCCGAGTTCCCCCCTGACCCCCCGCATCCAGACCCTCCTGGACTTCCCCCCACCCCCACCCCGTTGATCATGGAGTTGGCGGCGACAAATCGGGCAAGGATCGCCGCCAACTTCATGATCGCCGGAGCGAGAAGGGAACGTCAGCCGGCCACCCGGGTCAGGCGGGCGGAGAGGTGCGGGCTCAGAGGGTGGCCCACGGCGGCCATCTCCTGCGCGTAGAGCAGGGCGCCCTCGACGATGCCGAACAGCCGGGCACCGGCGGTGACCTCCTTCGCCGTGGCGGTACGCACGACCGCGTCGGTGGCGAACTCGATCCGGGTGCCCTTGCGCTTGCCGATGTGCAGCTCCATCACGCCGGTCGGCGTGGTCATCAGCGCCTCCAGCTCGTCGGTCACCCGCTCACCGTCGAGCACCGGACGCCACCAGCCCACCTCACGGCCGGCGGGACGGACCGGGCGGCTCTGCTCGTCCAGGATCCACGCCCGGGACTCGTAGAACAGGAACGGCCGACCGTCGTGGCTGATCCGGATCTCCTGCGCGTAGTCGAAGTCCTCGATCGTCGGGAACCCACCCCGGCCCCGGCCGCGCCAGACCCCGATGTACGGCAGCAGGCCGTCCAGGCTCGGGTGCAGCTTCGGGCCGACGCGCAGGTCGTGGCTCTCCTCGTACGGGTACGGGTCGACCGGCGGCGCGTTCAGCCACGGCGGCTGAAGCGGATTCTCACTCACAGATTCACCACTTACCTCTAGCGATTCGCACTGCGACATAGACCAGGCCACCCGCGAGCGCGCCCAGGCCGGCGACCAGCAGGCTGACGAACCCGATCTCGGTAACCATCCGGGCCATCCTATGCTGGCGTCATGGCGCGCACTCTCGTCGTCAAGGCCACCGCCGGCGCGGACTCCCCGGAACGCTGCGCCCAGGCGTTCACAGTCGCCTCCACCGCAGCCGCGGCCGGGGTGGACGTGTCGCTCTGGCTCACCGGCGAGTCCACCTGGTTCGCACTCCCCGGGCGGGCGGAGACGTTCGAGCTGCCGCACTCCGCGCCGCTCGGCGAACTGCTGCACGTGGTCCTGACCACGGGCCGGGTGACCGCCTGCACCCAGTGCGCGGCCCGGCGGGACATCGGCCCGGGCGACGTCATCCCCGGCGTACGCATCGCGGGCGCCGCGGTGTTCGTCGAGGAGGCGATGACCGAGGGCGCGCAGGCGCTCGTCTACTGAGCGACCCGCCCGGGTCGTCCACTCTGACCGGTGAGCCGATCCTGACCCGACATGTCCGGATTACGCCTACCATGTGAACGTGAGTGAGGCGATCCAACAGTTCTTCGCGTCGCTACCGGCGCGCGCCGCGTCGGTGCTGAACAGCCCGATCGGCGGCACGCTCCAGATCGACCTGGCCGACGGCAACCGGACCGAGCACTGGTACGTGACGCTGGCCCCCGGATCGGCCCAGGTGAGCCGGGAGGAGCAACGGCAGGCGGACGGCGTGCTGACCCTCTCCACCGAACTGTTCGAGAAGCTGGTCACCGGCCGCGAGGCCGGCATGGCCGCGGTGCTGCGCAACGAGGCCACGTTCAGCGGGCACGTCGTGCTGTTCCTGGCGTTCCGCCGGTTCCTGCCGACCCGGCCCGACGTACGGGATCCGCGGGACGCCGCCCGCGACCACGTCCGGCGGCTGGCGTGAAGGAGCGGGTCAGCATCCTCGACGGCAACACGTTCCTGGTCAGCGACGATCGCGGCAACATCCAGCCGTCGTACGACTTCCCCACCGGGCTGTTCTCCTTCGACACCCGGTTCCTCTCCACCTGGATCCTCACCCTCGACGGGGAACCCCTGTACGCGCTCTCCATCGACGACTCGCTGTCGTACAAGACGCGGTTCTTCCTGGTCCCCGGCGAGCCGACGCACTACCTGGACGCCAAGGTCTCGGTGATCCGCAGCCGCGCGATCGGCGGCAGCCTGGACGAGGAACTGACCCTGCTCAACCACTCCGAGCAGGAGATGGAGTTCCGGCTCCGGCTGGAGATCGGCTCCGACTTCGCCGACCTCTTCGAGATCAAGCACAAGCGGGACAAGAAGGGCACCACCACGCCCAGCGTGGAGACGAACGCGCTGCGGCTGACCTACCGCCGGCAGGCGTTCCACCGCGAGACGATGGTGACCAGCAGCGCGCCGGCCGAGGTCGACGAGAGCGGGATGACGTTCCGGATCCGGGTCGGCCCGCACGGCGAGTGGACCACCCGGCTGCACATCGACACAGTCATCTACGGCGCCCGGGGCGAGGACATCCGGGCCATCCTGCCGCTGGGCGGCCAGCGGACGGCGGCCGACATCGAGGCGGAACAGAGCGCCCTGATCAGCCGGGCGCCGAAGCTCGGCTGCGACTGCGAGCCGCTGGCCGGGGCGTACCGGCGCAGCCTCAACGACCTGGCCGCGCTCCGGTACGAGTCGATCACGCTCGGCGTCCGGTTGCTCGCCGCCGGCCTGCCCTGGTTCATGACGCTGTTCGGCCGGGACAGCATCTTCACCTCGCTGCAGGTGCTGCCGTTCCTGCCCGAGATGGTCAAGCCCACGATCGTCATGCTCGCCGGACTCCAGGGCAGCCGGGTCGACGACTTCCGGGACGAGGAGCCCGGCAAGATCCTGCACGAGCTGCGCTACGGCGAGACCGCCGGCTTCGAGGAGCAGCCGCACTCGCCGTACTACGGCGCCGCCGACACCACGGCGCTGTTCGTGATCCTGCTCGACGAGTACGAGCGGTGGACCGGCGACGCCGACCTGGTACGCAAGCTGGAGCACGAGACGCGGGCGGCGCTGACCTGGCTGGACACGTACGGCGACCTGCTCGGCACCGGTTACGTCTGGTACATGTCGCGGAACCCGGAGACCGGCCTGCCGAACCAGTGCTGGAAGGACTCGCCGGACGCCATCTCCTACGCCGACGGGCGGATGCCCGAGTTCCCCCGGGCCACGTGCGAACTCCAGGGGTACGCGTACGACGCGAAGCTGCGCGGCGCCCGCCTGGCCCGCACGTACTGGAACGACCCGACGTACGCCGACCGGCTGGAACACGAGGCGGCGGCGCTGAAGGAACGGTTCAACCGCGACTTCTGGATCGCGGACCGCGAGTACTACGCGCTGGCGCTCGACCCGCTGGGCCGCCAGGTGGACGCGCTCACCTCCAACATCGGCCACCTGCTGTGGAGCGGCATCGTCGACGAGGCCCGCGCCCCCGCCGTCGCCGCCCATCTGCTCGGCCCACGCCTGTTCTCCGGGTGGGGTGTGCGGACGCTCGCCGACGACCAGGGCCGGTACAACCCGGTCGGCTACCACGTGGGCACGGTGTGGCCGTTCGACAACTCGATCATCGCCTGGGGCCTGTGGCGGTACGGCTTCCGCCAGCAGGCCGGCCGGATCTGCGACGCTCTGCTCAGCGCGTCGCACTACTTCGACGGGCGGCTGCCCGAGGTGTTCGCCGGCTACGAGCGCGGCCTCACCGACTACCCGGTGGAGTACCCCACCGCGTGCAGCCCGCAGGCGTGGTCCGCCGGCACGCCGCTGCTGCTGCTACGGGTGATCCTGGGACTGGAACCGCAGGGCGATCACCTGATCATCGACCCGGCCGTGCCACCCGGGATGGGCCGGGTGGAACTGCTCGACATCCCGGGCCGCTGGGGCCGGGTGGACGCGCTGGGCCGCAGCCGGGAGCCGCACGAGGAACAGCCGTCGCCACCGGCGCTCACCCTGCCCTGCGGCTGACGTCAGGCCCGGCAGGGCGTGGTGACCGCCACCCGGACCCGCTCACCGGCCCGCAGCGCCAGCACCGCCGGCTCGCCCGGGCGTGCGTACGCGTCGGCCGAGTCCACCACCGGCGCGGCGCCGACGCCGAACGCGGCGGCCAGCGACTGGTCGGCCGGCACTGCGGCCTCGGACCGGGCCGTGCGGGCGGTCCCGCCACCCGGGCAGGGCGCGGTCAGCACCTGGACCTGCCCGGTCGCGCCGCCCCACCGGCCCAGCGCCGACGCCAGCACGGCCGACTCGGCGGCGGCGTCGGCGGACGGGGCCCGGTAGCCGGAGCCCGCCGGGCGGCAACCGGTGTCGGCGGTGAGCAGCACCCGGCCCGGGCCACCGGCCCGGCCCTCGACCGCGACGAACTCGCCCGCGTCGGCGCGCAGCAGCGGTTCGCCGTCGAGCGTCGACACGCCGGCCCGCCAGCCCGACGGCAGCCGGTCGGCGATGCCGCGCAGCACCTCGCGTACGTCGTCGCCGCCGATCGCCACCTCGACGCCGCGCTCCAGCGTCGCGCCGTCGTCCATCGGCGTGATCCGGCAGCCGCGCTCCAGCCGGTCCGGCAGGAGCGCCGGTACGCCCGCGGCGCCGACCGCGGCGGTCAGCTCGCCGATCGCCCGGTCCACCACCGGGCCGGCCTGGTCCAGCGACCGCTGCTCCTTCACCGTCGGCGCGTCGGTGCGCACCGACCACCAGGTCAGACCCGCGAGCAGCACGGCCCACACCACGGTGGCGACCGTCAGCCAGCGCAGCCGGCGTCGGCCGCCGGGGCCGGGCCGGCCGGGCGGGGTGGGCGGGGCGTAGCCCGTCTCGACGGCAGTCACCCGGCCATGGTGTCACGGACGGGCGAGCCGCCCGGCCGCGCCTCGGCACCTCGCTCAGACCGGCTCCGACCGGCGGGACAGCAGCCACAGCAGGTAGAAGGGGCGCTGTCGCAGCTCGCCGCGACGGTCGGCGTACTGGTCGGCGGCGAGCACGGCGGAGAAGAACCCGCCCGCGCCCAGCATGCCGAGCACCGGCGCCAGATGGGTGCCCTCGACCGCCACCAGCGTCGCCGCGACAGTCGCCACCGCCGCCCCTGCGGCCTGCACGGCCGAGCGCCGGGCCACCCGGGCGACCTCGGCCCGGGCCGCCCGCACCCCCTCCTGGATCTCCGCGTCGAGCTTCACGAGCTGTACCAGCGCGCGGTCCGGGTCGGTGTCGACCTCCAGCATCCGGCCTCGCAGGTACGCCTGGGTCGCGGCGAGCGCGTCGCCCTCCTGGGTCAGGATGGCGCAGTAGTCCCGCAGCGACGTGCCCTCCAGCATCGGCAGGTCGAGCTGGAGCAGCGGGGTGACCAGCCGCGCCTTCACCGGATCCCCGCTCGGCACGTCGACGACCCGATGCCCCTTGACGATCAGGTCGAGCGTGCGGTCCGGGTTGTCGCCCAGCTCGATCCGGCCTGATGTGTCGAACAGCGACGAGGTGGACTGTGCGTCCGGCGCGCGCGACTCCAGGTGGCTGCGGCGGAAGGTCTGCGGGAAGTAGACGAGCTGGCCCAACTCCAGCAGCGGCGCGCAGTCCCGCAGGTACGCGCCGAGGCGGCCCAGGTCGTCGCACTCGGCGAAGAGCTGGTCGATCCGGATGTCCTCGTACCGGCAGCGCGGCCCGCAGTGGTCCGGGTCCTCGCCGCACCTCTTGCAGATCTCCCGGTTGACCAGATAGCGGTGCTCGCCGCCCGGCTGGGACAGGACCAGCTTCGCCGTGACGAGCGTGGCCCGCTTGGTGAGGAACGACAGATCGGTGTCGAGGCTGGCCACCGAGACGTCGAACGGGCGCCGCCGGCCGGACGCGTCGGTGCGCTGGAGTTCGCGGACGACCTCCTCGCCCCGGTTGCCGTCGATGAAGTCGATCAGATAGCGGCGGGCGTGGGCAGCGGCGTCGTCGAGCACCTGATCCCCCTCCGGCGCGTCCGGGGCGCACCGCCGTCCAGCCTGCCAGCCACGGGCGAGCCGCACAGTCGCCGGAACGGCTCGTGGCCCGCCACCCGGGTGGGCGGCGGGCCACGATCAGAGCGTGGGTCAGGCGGCGACCGAGACGGTCACCTCGTTGATCCCGCGGGCCGCGGACACGGCGGTGTCGCCGTTGCCGTGGCGGGACAGCGCGCGCAGCGTCCAGGACCCCGGCGCGGCGAAGAACCGGAACTGCCCGGCCGCCGACGTCACCACCTCGGCGGTGAACTCGCCCGTCGAGTCGAGCAGGCGCACGTACGCGCCCGGCACGACCTCACCGGACTCGGCCAGCACGCGGCCGGTGATGACGGTCTCCTTCTCCAGGTCCAGGCTCGCCGGGAGGGGGGCGGACTGGTCCGGCGCGGCGCAGCCGGCGGCAGCCGTCGAGGCGGCGGAGGCGGCGGTCATCAGGCCTCCCCGGGCTCGTCGCCGAGCGCCACCGGAACGCCGACGAGCGAGCCGTACTCGGTCCAGGAACCGTCGTAGTTCTTCACGTTGCGGTGCCCGAGCAGCTCCTGGAGCACGAACCAGCTGTGCGAGGAGCGCTCGCCGATCCGGCAGTACGCGATCGTCTCCTTGCCGTCGTCCAGCCCGGCGTCGGCGTAGATCTTGCGCAGCTCATCGTCGGACTTGAACGTGCCGTCCTCGTTGGCCGCCTTGGACCACGGGACGCTGATCGCGGTCGGGATGTGGCCGGCCCGCTGCGCCTGCTCCTGCGGCAGGTGGGCGGGGGCGAGCAGCCGGCCGGCGAACTCGTCGGGGCTGCGCACGTCGACCAGGTTCTTGGTGCCGATCGCGGCGACCACCTCGTCGCGGAACGCGCGGATCGAGGTGTCCGGCTCCTGCGCGACGTACTGCGTCTTCGGCCGCTCCACCACGTCGGTGACGAGCGGACGGGCGTCCAGCTCCCACTTCTTGCGGCCGCCGTCGAGCAGCTTCACGTCGCCGTGGCCGTAGAGCTTGAAGTACCAGTACGCGTACGCGGCGAACCAGTTGTTGTTGCCGCCGTACAGGATCACGGTGTCGTCGTTGGCGATGCCCCGGTCGGACAGCAGCGCCTCGAACTGACTCTTGTTGACGAAGTCCCGGCGGACCTGGTCCTGCAGGTCGGTGCGCCAGTCGAGCTTGACGGCGCCGGCGATGTGCCCGGTGTCGTAGGCCGAGGTGTCCTCGTCGACCTCGACGAAGACGACGCCCGGGGCGCCGAGGTTCTTCTCGGCCCACTCGGCCGAGACGAGTGCGGTGTCGCGACTCATCAGATCACTCCCTGGTGAGGATGGTTTGGTGAGTCTGCGCGTGGAGATCGATGTCGATGGTTGTCGCACCACACGCGGACCCTGAGCTAGGAACGGATCACGGGTACGTGCGACGGCGCCGCTGCCGGGCGTTGAGGAGGGGGAACCGGGAAAGGTTCGTGGACCCTGGGTGGCCGCCGTTCAGGCGGCCGGAGACAGCCCCGCCGTCAGATGACGGGGCGACACAGGCAGGTGGCCACGCGGCACAGGTCGACCGCGCGCCGTTTGGTGAGGAGGGTCCCCATGGGCAGGGAGATTACCAGCCGAGGCGACAGCTGCCACCAGGCCGACCAGCATCCGGGACGGCAGGCCCGCTCCCCGGACCGGCCGTGTGCGGCTTTCAGCCGGCTGAATTGATGGGCACGTTCGCCGCGTCCGCCGTGACCACCAGGCCCTCCGGCTTCGGCTCCACCTTGCGCAGGTTGAGCTGGAACGGCAGCTCCGGCAGCGGCACGTCGATCGAGATGCCCTGCGCGTACCGGGTCAGCGCGGCCCGCGCCAGCGGCACGTTCGGCAGGCCGTCGGCGGTGAGGTCGTTGAAGCGCAGCGCCACCTTGTTGCCGGCCACCGTGACGTCGGCGGTGCCGTTGACGGTGAGCTTGATGCCGAGGACGTCCACCGGGGCGGTGACGGCGAGCTTGCCGTTGCGCTCGCCCAGCGTCAGCCCGGGCCGGTCCAGCAGCTTGGCCAGGCTCTCGTAGGTGACGGTGCCCCGCCCGTCGACGCTCTCGGCCACCACGTCGCCCCGGCCGGAGCGCAGCGTGTCCAGCGAGGCGGTCACGTTGCGCGCGTCCACGTCGAGCTTCGGCACCTCGACCGCGTCGCCCTGCACGTCGCCGCGCACGTCGGTGAGCTGGATCGAGATGCGCTCGTACCGGCCGTCGAGCACCTGGGTGAGGAACGGGAAGCCACCCACCTCGACCTGCGGCGCGGCGGACTGCGCGTCCTGCTTGGCGATCTCCTGCCGGACCTGGTCGGCGATGGCGCGCTCGGCCACGCCGGCGGCCACCCGGTCGGCGACCACGAGCAGCCCGGCCAGCACCAGCAGCAGGACGAGGAAGCCGATCAGCACCTTCCGGCCCCGTCGCCGGGGTCGGCCCTCCGCCGGATACGCCTCTGCCACGCCGCCTCCAGTCCTCGCCGCCGTCACCGCGCCTCGCGGCGCAACCGTACTTACCCGAGGCGAATCCTCCCCAACCGCGTCACAGGAACAGCACGCACATGGCGTACGCGGCGGGCGCGGCCAGCGCGAATCCGCCCAGCGGTCCCTGCATGTGCCGGGCCACCCACATCGTCGGCGGTTCACCGGCCATCAGGCGGCCCGCCTCGGCGTACCCCACCGCGAGGTCGGCCAGGACGGCGGTGGCCGCGCTGACCACCCCGACCAGGGCGGCGCTGGTCGGGGTGAAACCGACCAGGTAGCTGCCGAGCACGGCACTGGTGAGGGTGCCGATCATGGCGCCGGCGACCACGCCCGTCGCGCCGCGCGGCACCTGCGGGGCGAGCCGTGGCCACGGCGCGACCGCGTCGGTGAGCCGGGCGACGAGCAGCGCCACCCCGGCGGCGGTGAGGCAGACAGTGATCGCCTGGGTGCCCTTGGGGATCCGGCTGAGCACGATGAGCGTGGCGAAGGCGACCACGCCCACGACGATCAGCAGGGTGCCGCCGAGCGAGTCGGTCACCCGGACCCGGTCCACCCGCCGCACGAGCTGCCCCAGCACGGCCAGCAGGAGCCCGGCTGCGGCGGCGTAGCCGAGCGGGGCCAGGCCGGCGATGTCCGACTGCACGGCGGCGACGTCGGCGATCACCGCCGTCGCGGCGCTGACGAGCGCGACGACGAGCAGTGCGGGCGGTCGCATGGCCATCGTCCAGGCCAGCACGAACAGGAGCTGGACGCCGAAGATGATCGCCGCGAACGGAAGCCGGTGCCCGGGGCCCGAGGTCTGCGCGCCGAGCACCAGGCCGACGCCGAGCAGCGCGGCGAAGCCGGCGACGGTGAGCGCCAGGGGGCGGCGGACCGGGACCGGAGGCACCTCCTCCTCGGGCTCCTCGTCGGATTCGTCGTCGGGACGCCGGCCGGGACCGCCCTTGCGCAGCCGGCGCGGGCCCTTGCGCTCCGGCCGCTCGCCCTCCTCGTCGGCGGGGCCGGTGCGCGGGGCGGGCGGGTAGCCACGGGCGGGGCCGGACGGCCCGGCGGACGGGTCGTCGGCCCACGGTTCACGACCGGTGTCGCGCGAGGTGGAGGGAAACACGCCCCGATCGTGCCAGACCCGGGCGGCTCGGCGGAGGTCCCGGTTTCGACGACGTTAAAACCTGCGCCGCGATCGAGGGCAGAAAGGGCAAACGGTAAATCGCGCGAAGGTGACGGCCGGTCCATCGGTTACGCTCAGGCCGTTACCCGCCCGTCGACGACGCCGGGACCCACGCAAGTTCACAGTGCCGCCCGCACCCGGGCGTGTCGCTGGTCGCGCGCGGCCGGAAGGCCGCCGGGACGGAGGTGATCGTGGAGCTCCTGCTGCTCGTGACCGCGCGGGCCGGTGAGCCGTCGGCGGTGTTGCCGGCACTCGACCTGCTGCCGCACTCGGTTCGCACCGCACCCCGCGACGTCCGCACGCTGGTCTCCGGCCCGACCCCGGACGCCGTCCTGGTGGACGCCCGCTCCGAGCTGAGCGAGGCGCGGGCCACCTGCCGGATGCTGCACGCCACCGGGCTCGGCGTACCGCTCGTCGCGGTCGTCACCGAGGCCGGGCTGATCGCGCTCAACGCGGACTGGGGCGTCGACGACGTGATCCTGGCCGGCGCCGGGCCGGCCGAGGTGGAGGCCCGGCTGCGGCTCGCGGTCGGCCGGCTCAGCAACGCCACCGCCGGCGCCGGCGGCTCGATCCGGGCCGGCGAGCTGAACATCGACCCGGACACGTACGCCGCCAAGCTGAAGGGCCGGCCGCTCGACCTCACGTACAAGGAGTTCGAGCTGTTGAAGTTCCTGGCCCAGCACCCGGGGCGGGTGTTCACCCGGGACCAGTTGCTGCGCGAGGTCTGGGGCTACGACTACTTCGGCGGCACCCGGACGGTGGACGTGCACGTGCGGCGGCTGCGCGCCAAGCTCGGCTCGGAGTACGAGTCGATGATCGGCACCGTCCGCCAGGTGGGCTACAAGTTCGTCGTCCCGCCGTCGCGCTCGCTGCCGGAGCCGGAGCCCGCCCCGCTGCCGGTCTGACCGCCCACGCCCCACCCCGCTAGAGGGCACTTTTCTTATATGCCCTTTTTGCCCGATCAGTCAGCCATATTCTGGCTGCCGGAATTGTCGGGCTAAGGGGGCGACGGTGCGTGCGGTGACCACGGGGGCGACGAACGGCCGGTGCCGCTGATGCGGGGCTCCACGCTGCGCGCCGCCGGGCTCGTGACAGTCGTACTGGCCGGCCTGCTCGGATCCGCGTTCGCGCTGGGCCGCAGCCTGGTGCCCGACCCGCATCCGTCGGCCGCCGGAGTCGCCACCACGCTCAACGGGCCGCGCTACGGCGAGCAGCCACCCAGCACCGACTTCCCGGGCGGCACGGCCAGCCCACGGCCGAGCCCCGACGCCGCACCGGACGCCGCACCGGTCGAGCCCGGCGGCGACGGCCCGTACGGCGCCCTGGTCGCCACCGGCTCCTCCCAGGTCGCGCTCACCTTCGACGACGGCCCCGACCCCCGCTGGACACCGCAGGTGCTCGCACTGCTGGCCCAGTACGGCGTACGGGCGACCTTCTGCGTCGTCGGCGAGAACGTCGAGGCCCACCCGGACCTGGTCCGGTCGATCGTGGCCGAGGGCCACACGCTGTGCAACCACTCCTGGAACCACGACGTCAACCTGGGCAAGCGAGCCCCGGCGACGATCCGGGCCGACCTGCTGCGCACGAACGACGCGATCCTGGCCGCCGCGCCCGACGCGCGGATCGCGTACTACCGCCAGCCCGGCGGGGCCTGGACGCCGTCCGTCATGTCGGCCTGCGCCGACCTGAGTCTCACCCCGCTGCACTGGAGTGTGGACCCGTCGGACTGGAAGGCGCCGGGCGCCACCACCATCGAGGCGATGGTCCGCTCGCAGATGGGGCCCGGCGCGATCGTGCTCATGCACGACGCGGGCGGGGACCGGTCCGGCACCGTCAGCGCGTTGCAGCAACTCCTGCCCGAACTGCTGGCCCGGTTCGAGCTGGAGGCGCTGCCCGTCGGCAGCCCGTGACGAGCGCCACCGATCGCCGTCGTCGTCCGACGGGAACCGCGGCCCGCCTGCCGCTACCGTGACTCAGATGAGCAGCACCGAGCCGACGAGTGGTGCCGGGGCCGACGGGATCGACCGGGCGGACCGGCTGACGCCGGACGAGGTCGCCGAGGTGCTGGCGCTGGCCCGCGCCGCCGGTGACGCCGACGGCGCCGACCCGCTCGACGAGCACGTGCTGCTACGGCTGCGCGACCCCGAGGCGCCCGCCGTGCACCTCACCGCCCGGACCACCGAGGGCACCCTCACCGGGTACGCGCACCTCGACACCACCGCCCCGGCCGAGGGAGTCGGCGTGGAGATGGTCGTGCACCCGGCGTACCGGCGGCGTGGCTCCGGCCGGGCGCTGGCCCGTGGCGTGGTGGCCGCCGCGTCCGGACCGCTGCGCGCCTGGGCGCACGGCGACCACCCGTCGGCCGCCGCACTGGCCGTCGACCTGGGCTTCTCCCGGGCGCGGGTGCTCTGGCAGATGCGCCGTCCGCTCACCGCCGAGCTGCCGGCACCGGTCGTACCGGAGGGCGTGACGCTGCGCGCGTTCCGCCCCGGCGAGGACGACGAGGCCTGGCTGGCGGTGAACAACGCCGCCTTCGCCCAGCACCCGGAGCAGGGCAAGTGGACGCTCGACGACCTGCGCGTCCGCATCGCCGAGCCGTGGTTCGACAGGGCCGGATTCCTGCTCGCCGTCGACTCCGCCACCGGGCGGCTGCTCGGCTTCCACTGGACCAAGGTGCACGAGCAGCAGGGCTCGGCCCGCATCGGCGAGGTCTACGTGCTCGGCGTCGACCCGTCCGCGCACCGGGGCGGGCTGGGCCGGGTGCTCACCGCCGCGGGCCTGACCCACCTGCGCGACGAGCGCGGGCTGGACCGGGTGATGCTCTACGTGGACGAGAGCAACACCGCCGCTGTGGCGCTCTACGAGCGGCTGGGCTTCGCGCACTGGTCCGCGCACGTCAACTACCAGCTCGGCTGAGCGCTCGCCGGCCCCGGAAATTCGCCACAAAGGCGATAGCGGGCTGCTAGTTCACGAAATGGACAACCCCTCCTCAGCGTACGGCCACCTCGTCGGCTGAACGTGTTCACCGCGCGTTCACTTACGTCCGGCGAACCGTCCACCTGGCCCTCCTACCTTTCGTGTCAGCCGGTCAGCGCCGGCCCCCGGCACTCCGGGCGACCTGACCAAAGACGTGAAGGGAAACCCCTCAAGTGAAGCTCCAGCGGCACGGCGCCATCGCCTGTCTCGCTCTTACCGCGGTTCTCGGTCTCAGCGCCTGCGGCTCGGACAACAACGAGCCGGCCGGTGCCTCCGCCTCCGGTTCCGCCGCCGCGGTGGACTGCGCGACGGGCACGCTGAACGCGCAGGGCTCCTCCGCCCAGAAGAACGCCATGGCCGAGTGGATCAAGGCTTACCAGCAGAAGTGCGCCGGCACCACGATCAACTACGAGCCGAGCGGCTCGGGCGCCGGCATCCAGGCCTTCATCGCCGGCACCGCCGACTTCGCCGGCTCGGACTCCGCCCTCAAGCCGGAGGAGCAGCCGCAGGCCGACGCCAAGTGCACCGGCGGCCAGGCGCTCAACCTGCCGATGGTCATCGGCCCGGTCGCCGTCGTCTACAACGTCAGCGGCGCGGACAACCTCCAGTTCAGCCCGGCCACCCTGGCGAAGATCTTCGCCGGCAAGGTGACCAAGTGGGACGACGCGGCGATCAAGGCCGACAACCCGGACGCCAAGCTGCCGTCGACCGCGATCCAGGCGGTGCACCGCTCGGACGAGTCGGGCACCACCGACAACTTCACCAAGTACCTCTCCAAGACCGCCGAGGCGGACTGGACGCTCGGCAACTCCAAGGCGTGGAAGGCCCCGGGCGGCGTCGGCGCGGCCAAGTCCGACGGTGTGGCCAGCAAGGTCAAGAGCACCGACGGCACCATCAGCTACGTCGAGTGGTCGTACGCCGAGAACTCCGACCTGAAGATGGCGAAGATCAAGAACGGCAACGGCGAGTTCGTCGAGCTGACCGGCGACTCGGCCGGCAAGACCATCGCGGGCGCCAAGTTCGAGGGTCAGGGCAACGACCTGAAGATGTCGATCGACTACAACACCAAGGAGGCCGGGGCGTACCCGATCGTCCTGGCGACCTACGAGATCGTCTGCAGCAAGGGCCTCGCCGCCGACAAGCTGCCGCTGGTCAAGGGCCTGCTCGGCCACGCCGCCAGCGCCGAGGGGCAGAAGGAGCTCGTCGAGCTGGGCTACGCGCCGCTGCCCGAGACCGTCCGCACCAAGGTCGAGGCCGCGGTCAAGAGCCTCTCCTGACGCTCTGACCGACACCTCCTCAACACGAAGCGAGCGAGCAGATGGGTGACACCCCTCACCGCTCGGCCCACGCCGGCACCGGCGGGAACCCCGTGACCACGAGTCACGAGCGACCCGCCGGTGCCTCGGCGCGTGTGGCCGAGCGCCCCGGTAACCCGGGCCGCCCCGACGGTGGCCTCGGCGGCGGCGGCGCCCTCCCCCGGGCCCGCGCCTTCGGCGCGGAACGGGCGTTCCGCGGCCTGACCCTGGCCGCCGGCACCACGGTCCTGGTGGTCATCGCGGCCATCGCGATCTTCCTGATCGCCAAGGCCGTCCCGGCGCTGCGGGCCAACACCGAGTCGTTCTGGACGTTCGAGGGCTGGTTCCCGAACGACGACCCGCCGCAGTTCGGCATCGGCGCGCTCGCCTTCGGTACGGTCCTGAGCTCGCTGCTGGCGCTGCTCATGGCGGTGCCGGTCGCGCTGGGCATCGCCCTGTACCTGTCGCACTACGCGCCCCGGCGGCTCGGCAACGCCCTGGGCTTCCTGATCGACCTGCTGGCCGCCGTGCCGAGCGTCGTGTTCGGCCTCTGGGGCCGGGACTACTTCGCCCAGCCGGTCGCCGACCTGTCCGCGTGGCTGAACAGGTACTTCGGCTGGATCCCGATCTTCGGCGACGGCCCGTACGGCAACTCGATCCTGCTCGGCTCGGTGGTGCTCGCCATCATGGTGCTGCCGATCGTCACCTCGCTGTCCCGCGAGGTGTTCCGGCAGACCCCGACCGCCAACGAGGAGGCCGCGCTCGCGCTCGGCGCCACCCGCTGGGAGATGATCCGCACCGCGGTCCTCCCGTACGGGCGGCCCGGCGTCATCGCCGCGGTGATGCTCGGCCTGGGCCGGGCGCTCGGCGAGACCATCGCGCTGGCGCTCACGCTCGGCTCCACGTACGCCATCTCGTTCAACATCCTGCAGAGCGGCGGCAACTCGATCGCCGCGAACATCGCCAACCGGTTCGCCGAGGCGAACGACACCGGCCGGGGCGCACTCATCGCCTCCGGCCTGGTGCTGTTCGCGATCACGCTGATCGTCAACATCACCGCGCGGGCGATCATCCACCGGCGGCGCGAGTTCACGGAGTCGGCCGCATGACCACTACCCTCACCCCCCGCCGCCCGCGCCCGCCGGCCCAGCCGGCCACGCTGCGGGCGAGGCGGCTTCCCGCGTACGCCGCTCCGGCCATCGCCGTCGCGGCGCTGCTGCTCGCGGCGGCCCTGGTGTACGGCGCCGGCATCGGCGGCCCGGTCCTGGTCGTGGTGGTCGGCGCGCTGCTCTACCTGGCCGGTCTCTTCGTCGCGGCGAACGCGGTGGAGGGACGCCGGTCGGCCCGCAACCGCACCTGGAGTGCGCTGATCCACTCCGCGTTCGTGCTGGCGGTGCTGCCGCTGGCCTCGGTGGTCTGGACGCTTGTCAGCAAGGGCTCCGAGCGGCTGGACGCCAACTTCTTCGGCACCTCGATGAACAACATCGGCTCGCGGGACGCCAACGGCGGCGCGTACCACGCGATCGTCGGCACGTTGCAGCAGGTGGGCATCGCCACCCTGATCACGGTGCCGCTCGGCGTGCTCTGCGCGATCTACATCGTCGAGTACGGCCGGGGCCGGTTCGCGTTCACCATCCGCTTCTTCGTGGACGTGATGACCGGCATCCCGTCGATCGTCACCGGCCTGTTCGTGCTGGCCTTCTGGGTGCTGGTCGTCTCGCCGTGGTTCAACGACGGCCGGCCGGGCTTCTCCGGCTTCGCCGCCGCGCTGGCGCTGAGCGTGCTGATGCTGCCCACAGTGGTCCGCTCCACCGAGGAGATGCTCCGGCTGGTGCCGGCGCCGCTGCGCGAGGGCGCGTACGCCCTGGGCGTACCGAAGTGGAAGACCATCCTGCGGGTCGTGCTGCCGACCGCGCTGCCCGGCATCGTCACCGGCATCATGCTCGCCATCGCGCGGGCCGCCGGTGAGACCGCCCCGGTGCTGCTCGTCGCCGGCGGCGGCGCGGCGATCAACTTCAACCCGTTCGAGAACAACCAGTCGTCGCTGGCCCTCTTCGTCTACCAGCAGGCCGGCGAGGCGTCGAAGTACTCGCCGGCACGGGCGTGGACCGCGGCGCTGACCCTGGTCGCCCTCGTCCTCGTCCTCACCGTCGCGGCGAAGTTGCTGGCCCGTCGTAACCGGCTCGGCCGATGAACCCCGGAGGTACCGCCACCATGGCCAAGCGCATCGAAGCCACGAACGTGACCGCCTACTACGGCGGGTTCAAGGCGATCGAGAACATCAACCTGACCGTCGAGCCGAAGACCGTCACCGCCCTGATCGGGCCGTCCGGCTGCGGCAAGTCCACGTTCCTGCGGTCGATCAACCGGATGCACGAGGTGCTGCCCGGCGCCCGGGTCGAGGGCAGCCTCACCATCGACGACCAGGACATCTACGACCGCGACGTGGACGTCACGGCGGTCCGCCGGATGATCGGCATGGTCTTCCAGCGGCCGAACCCGTTCCCCACCATGAGCATCTTCGAGAACGTGGTGGCGGGCCTGCGGCTCAACGGCGTGCGGCGCAAGTCGATCCTGGAGGAGGCGGCCGAGCGGGCGCTCCGCTCGGCGAACCTGTGGGACGAGGTGAAGGACCGCCTCGCCAAGCCCGGCGCGGGCCTGTCCGGCGGTCAGCAGCAGCGGCTCTGCATCGCTCGCACCATCGCTGTCGAGCCGCAGGTGGTGCTGATGGACGAGCCCTGCTCGGCGCTGGACCCGATCTCCACGCTGGCCATCGAGGACCTGATGTTCCAGCTCAAGGACAAGTTCACCATCATCATCGTCACGCACAACATGCAGCAGGCCGCGCGGGTGTCGGACCGGACCGCCTTCTTCTCGATCGAGAAGACCGGCGACCCGGGGCGCCTGATCGAGTACGACAACACCCAGAAGATCTTCAGCAACCCGAGCCAGAAGAAGACCGAGGACTACATCACCGGCCGCTTCGGCTGAGGTGTAAGGAGGGGGCCCCTGTTAACGCCTCCGGTAGAGGAAGGGGCCCCTCTTAACACCGCCGGCCGAGGTCAGCTCAGGCGGAAGCGGGGCTCGGCACCGTCCAGGCCGTCGATGTGGGGCAGGATCGGCGTACCCGGCTCTCGCTCCGCCGCGGCGCGGGCCACGCCGGCGAGGTCGCCCGCGGCGGCGACCTCGGCGAGCGTGACCATGGTGGGCGGCAGCATGGTCAGCTCGCCGGCCTCGGTCCGGGCCAGGGCGTCGGCCGGGCGCAGCCACAGCGTGTGGTCGGCCTCGCCGGAGACGTCCCGGGTCCGCTGCCCCTCGGGCAGCAGGGCCACGAAGAAGTACGTGTCGAAGCGGCGCGGCTCGAACTCCGGGGTGATCCACCGGCTCCACGGCAGCAGCAGGTCGGACCGGAGCGTCAGGCCCCGACCGGCCAGCAGGTCCGCGAAGCCGACCCGCCGTCCCTCCAGATCCTGCCGGGCCGTCTCCCAGTCGTCGCCGCTCACGTCGCCGACCACGGTGTCCGGGTCCGGCCCGGCGAGCAGCACGCCCGCCTCCTCGAAGACCTCGCGGGCGGCGGCGCACACCACTGCCTGCGCGGCGGCCGGGTCGAGCCGGAGGCGCTCACCCCACGCCGCCGGGTCCGGGCCGGCCCAGCCGAGGTGCGCCTCCGAGTCGGAGCGGTCCACCCCGCCGCCGGGGAAGGCGTACATGCCGCCGAACGTCATCGCCGCCACCCGGCGGATCATGTAGACCTCGAAGCCGTCGCCGGCCGGGCGGAGCAGCAGCACGGTGGCGGCGACCCGGGGTACGGCTGGTACGGCGCCCTCGGCCTGGAACCGGCGGGCGTGCTCCACCAGGGCGGGGGGTGCGGCGAAGCCGTCGATCGTCATGCGCCGAGCCTAGTTCGCGACGGGCGGCCCGGCCCGGCGGCGGCCGGGCGGAGACGCACGCCGCCTCACCCACACTCCCCGACCGCGCCGTCTGGTCACGATGCGTAGTTTTCGGCCCCGGAGCAACAGACACCCCTCTGCCGCCTTTGCTCTGCAGCCAGATCCGCATCGGCAACCGTCCGTGATCGGTGCGCATGAGGCTGCAGAGCAAAGTCGGCGAGAGGTAGTCAGTCCAGCTCGCGCCAGCGCCGACTTATGTCCGGTTGATCGCTTTTCGGTGCCTAGCTTCGACGAGGAGGAGGGCGGCAGCCGTCACTCTGCGCAGTCTTCACGCTACGTGTTCACCGCGAAGCGGCACGACGTCAAGCTGTTCAACGTCATGGTCCACGTGCTGACCGAGACCAGCCGACGCTGACGGTGCGTCGGGCGATGATCGAACGGGCCGCCCGGGCCGCCGCCGACACCCACGGCACCGCCTGACGTCCCGACGGGTGGATCACCCTGCCGGCCCCGGAGCGGGAAGGGATAGCGTGCCCGGCATGACGCGTTGGGGAATCCTGGCCACCGGAAACATCGCCGCCCGCTTCGCCGAGGATCTGCGGCTGGTGCCGGACGCCGAGCTGGTCGCGGTCGGCTCGCGTACCCGGGAGAGCGCCGAACTGTTCGCGCGCCGGCACGACGTGCCGCGGGCGTACGCCTCGTGGGCGGAACTGGCCGCGGACCCGGACCTGGACGCGATCTACGTGGCGACGCCGCACGCCGCGCACCACGAGGCGGCGCTCGCCTGCCTGGCCGGCGGCAGGGCCGTGCTGGTGGAGAAGCCGTGCACGCTGGACCTGCCGACCACCACCGAGCTGGTGGAGACGGCCCGCGCCCGAGGGCTGTTCCTCATGGAGGCCATGTGGATGCGGACGAACCCGCTGATCCTGCGGGTGCTGGAGCTGATCCGGGACGGCGCGATCGGTGAGGTGACGCACGTACGGGCGGACTTCGGCGTGGCCGGCCCGTTCCCGCCGGAGCACCGGATGCGGGCCCGCACGCTCGGCGGCGGCGCGCTGCTGGACCTCGGCGTCTACCCGCTGAGCCTGGCCCACCTGGTGCTCGGCGTGCCGCAGCACGTGCAGGCATGGGCCAAGCTGACCCCGGAGGCGGTGGACGAGAACACCGGCATGGTGCTCGGCTGGGACTCCGGCGCCGTGGCGACGCTCAGCTGCGGCATGGTCGGGGCGACAGAGATCTCCGCGTCGATCACCGGTACGACCGGCCGGATCGACCTGCCCGAGCTGTTCTTCCGGCCCGCGCACGTGGTGCTGCACCGGGCCGGCGCCGAGCCGGAGACGATCCCGGCGGACCTGACCGGCGGCGGTTACCAGTACGAGGCGATCGAGGTGCAGCGCTGCCTGGCGGCCGGGCTGACCGAGAGCCCGCTGGTCCCGCACTCCGCCACGCTCGAGGTGATGGGCCTGATCGACGACATCAAGGCCCGGATCGGCGTCTCCTACGCGTGAGGGGTCCCCCGCCACGGCGGGGAACCCCTCGGCGTCAGGTCACTCAGAACAAGGGCCGGACCAGTAGGTACGCGAGGCAGGCGATCGCGGCGGCGGCCGGGAACGTGATGATCCAGGCGATCACGATGTTGCCCGCCACGTTCCAGCGCACCGCGGAGAGCCGTTTCGTCGCGCCCACACCCATGATCGCCGAGGTGATCGTGTGCGTGGTGGAGATCGGTGCCTTCAGCACCAGCGCGTTGAAGTAGAGCACCGCGCTGGCCACGGTCTCGGCTGCGAAGCCCTCGGCCGGGCCGAGGTCGATGATCTTCCGGCCGAGCGTCCGGATGATCCGCCAGCCGCCCGCGTACGTGCCGGCGGCCAGCATCGCGGCGGAGGTCCAGAAGACCCAGCCCGGGATGTGCGTCTTGCTCTCCTGGAAACCGCCGGTGTAGAGCGCGAGCACGATGATGCCCATGGTCTTGGCGGCGTCCTGCATGCCGTGGCCGACCGACATGGCGGCGGCGGACGCGGTCTGCGCCCACCGGAAGCCACGGCTGAGCTTGCCGGGCTGGCCCTTCCGGAACAGCCACATGATCGCCAGCATCATCAGGAAGCCGAGGATCAGGCCGACCACCGGCGAGAGCACCATCGGGATGAGGACCTTCTCGATGATGGTGCCCCACTGGACGATGCCGTCGGCGGCGAACAGGGTGGCGCCGACCAGGCCGCCGAAGAGGGCGTGCGAGGACGAGGACGGCAGGCCGAAGTACCAGGTGATCAGGTTCCAGATGATCGCGCCGAGCACGCCGGCGAAGACCACGCCGAGGCTCTCCACCCCGGTCGGCAACGTCACCAGCCCGTCGCCGACCGTCTTGGCCACCCCGGCGCCGAAGTGCGCACCGACGAAGTTGCCGACGGCGGCCAGCGCGAGCGCGATCCGGGGGGTCAGCGCCCGGGTCGAGATGCTGGTGGCGATCGCGTTGGCCGCGTCATGGAAGCCGTTCGTGTAGTCGAACGCCATGGCGACCGCGATCACCGCCAGCACGGCGATGAGTTCGGGTGTCACTGGATCAGGACTCCTTGACCGCGATGGTCTCGACGGTGTTGGCGACGTGCTCGAAGGCGTCGCAGGCGGCCTCCAGCTCGTCGGCCACCTCCTTCATCTTCAGCACCGTGAGCGCGTCGTACTCACCGGAGAAGAGGCGGACCAGCAGCATCCGGTACGCCTGGTCGCCGTCGTTCTCGAGCCGGTTGCACTCGATCCAGTAGTCCTCGAGATCCTTCATCGACTTCAGCCGGGGCATCGCCTCGGCGGTGAGCTTGGCCTGCAGGTCGAGCACGTTGACCAGCTCGTGCAGCTCGCGCGGGAGCGACGGGAGCTTGGTCAGGCCGTACAGGTAGAGCAGGTTGCCGACCGCCTCCAGGTGGTCCATCACGTCGTCGAGCAGCGAGCCCAGCCGGTAGATGTCCTCCCGGTCGAACGGCGTGATGAACGTGGAGTTGATCTTCTTGTACAGCTCGTGCGTGATCTGGTCGCTGTCGTGCTCGATGTCGGTCAGCCGCTCGCTGATCGACTGCACGTCGGCACCGGGCAGACCCAGCTCGTTGAGCAGTTCGGTCCCCTTCACCAGGTTCTGCGCGGCCCTGGTGAAGAGCTCGTAGAAAGCGCCCTCGGTGGGACGGAAGGAAAACTTCACAGCACGGACCTCGTCGTGTCGGTGGAAGGGTGGCCGTCGCCCCCCGGGCGTCTGCTCTGCGCATGCTAGGGACCGCGCCGAACCCACTTTCGATCGGCCCACCCCTGGTCAGGCCCGATTCACCGCTCGTTCACCTTCCGTTCACCTGATCACGGACGGCGCTGGCTCCGTAACCGGTCACGCTCCCGTTCGACGTCGAAATCGGCAGGCGGATACCCCAGATCCAACCCGCCGAACGTCTCCCGCAGCAGGTGGGCGACCGCCCAGTCCCGGTACCACTTGCGGTCCGCCGGCACCACGAACCAGGGCGCGGCGTCCGTGCCACAACGCTCCAGAGCCTCGGCGTACGCGTCCTGGTAGTCGCCCCAGCGTGCCCGGGTGTCCAGGTCGCTGGGGTTGAACTTCCAGAACTTCGTCGGGTCGGTGAGCCGCTCCATCAGTCGCTCGCCCTGCTCGGCGTACGAGATGTGCAGCATGACCTTCACCACTGTGACCGCCTGCTCGGTCAGTTCCCGCTCGAAATCGTTGATGATCGCGTACCGGGACCGCCAGGTCGCCTCGTCGACCAGCCCTTCGACCCGGGCGATGAGCACGTCCTCGTAGTGGGAGCGGTTGAACACGCCCACGTACCCGGGTGGCGGCAGCGCCCGGCGTACCCGCCACAGGAAGTCGTGCCGCAACTCCTCCTCGGTCGGCGGCCCGAACGAGCGGATGTGCAACCCGAGCGGGTTCATCGCGCCCGCCACCCGCTTGACCGTGCCGTCCTTGCCACCGCAGTCCATCGCCTGGAGCACCAGCAGCACCCGGCGCGGCCGGTCGCCGTCCAGCCCGGCGTCCGCCTGCGCCGGCGCGCTGGTGGCGCTGCCCGGCCCGGCGGCGCCCTGCGCGGAGGCGTACAGCATCTCCTGCTGCCGCCCCAGTTCCGCGCCGATCAGCTCGACCTGGGCCCGCGCCCACTCCTTGCGCGCCGGCCCGTGCCCGGCCGCCACCGGAAGCCCCGGCGTCGACCGGGGATCGACAGCCGCCAGATCGACAGTGCCCGGCCCCACCCGAAGCAGTTCCCGCATAGGCCCGCCGTCGGGCCCCACCACCTCACTCATCCCCCGATCCTCACCCCCGGAGCCGTTCCCCGCCCGCCCCGCCCCGTCGATCTTGCAGTTGCGGCCCCTGGTACGCCCGGAAAGCACCGTTTGCCGGGGCGGCAAGTGCAAGATCGGCGAGGGTGGGCGGGGTGCCGGCGAGGGTGGGCGGGTGCCGTGACGGGCGGTGGGGCGGGAGAATGAGGGGGTGGACGAGCTTGCGGGGGAGTTCGAGGCGGAACGAGGGCGTCTCCTGGCGGTCGCGCAACGGATGCTGGGCAGCCGCAGCGAGGCCGAGGACGCGGTGCAGGAGACCTGGCTTCGCTTCTCCGGCGCGCTGAGCGACCCGGGGGAGCGCGCCCGCGTACGCGATCTGCGGGGCTGGCTCATCACCACCTGTTCCCGGATCTGCCTGGACGTGCTCCGCTCCGCCCGGGTGCGCCGGGAGGCGTACCCGGGTCAGTGGCTCCCCGAGCCGATGGTGACAGCGGCGCCGGCGGCGGACGGGTTCGCGCCCGACCCGGCCGAGCGGGCGGTACGGGCCGACCAGCTCGGCACCGCGCTGCTGGTGGTGCTGGAGCGGCTGACGCCGGAGCAGCGGGTGGCGTTCGTGCTGCACGACGTGTTCGCGGTGCCGTTCTCCGACGTGGCGGACGTGCTCGCGGTGACACCGGAGGCGGCCCGTCAGCTGGCGTCGCGCGCCCGCCGGGCGGTGCACGGGCCGGACGCGCCCCGGCACAGCGCCGACCTGGCCGAGCAGCGGCGGGTGCTCGCCGCGTTCGCCGCTGCGGTGGAGTCGGGTGAGCTGGAGCAGCTGGTCCGCGTGCTCGCCCCGGACGTGGTGTCGATCGGCGACGCCGGCGGCCACTTCCCGGCCGGTCGCCGGCCGGTGGTCGGTGTGGAGTCGGTCGGCCGCCTGCTGCTCGGCCTCTACGGCCAGGCCCGGCAGCGGGGTGGCCTGCGCGGACGCCCGGTGCTGGTGGACGGCACGCTGGGATGGCAGACGGAGTTCTTCCACCGGGACGGGCGAACCATTCGGATGGTCACCTCGTTCGCGATCCACGAGGGGCGGGTCACCGGCGTGTTCAACCAGCTCAACCCGGCCAAGGTCGGCGAGCTGCCGCCGCTGGGGCCGGACGCCGCCTGGCCGCCGCGCTGGTGAGCCGGCTCAGACCACCAGTGCGAGCCATTTCCGGTACGACGTGGCGAACGGCTCGGTGCCGTCGCCGAGCGCGCCGAGCAGCCAGCGGGACGCGGCCTCGGCCTCGGTGACCACGTCGTCCGGGTAGCCCCAGCGGGCCCGGTGCACGGCGAACTCGTCCTCGTCGCGCAGCTCGACCAGGCCGGTCTCGCGGCGGCGCACCACGTCCAGGTCGAGGTCGATCAGGTGGACCGTCTCCTCGCCCTCCCAGCGGGCCGGGGTGGCGATGTCGCAGTAGACCTCGCTGGTGCGCGGCGGCGGGTTGAACATGCCGGTCCACCAGCCGTGGTGCGGCACCAGCAGGACGAACGGGATCTGCTCGACCGACGGGCGGCCGTGGTAGACGGACTCGGTGCCGGCGGGCACGCCGAGCCAGACGCCGAGATCGTCCTCGGCGAGCCGGCGGGCCGGGTAGTCGCGGTGTGCGCTGCCGTCGTACTTGCGGTAGATCACGCGGACCACATCGCTCGGCATGCCTGGCACCCTAACCGATTCCGGCCACGCCACGCGATCGGGAGGTAACCGGACGCGACCCGCCGTCCCGCCACGCCGTCGGAGCGGCCGGACCCCCGTCGGTGCCGGCGGGTACGGTCGCACGGTGACCCCGTCCCGCACCGCCACCGGCCCGGCCGTCCCGAAGAAGCGCCGCAAGGGCCGCGCCGGTGCCGGGGAGTTGCTGACCGCCGCGGTGGGCGCGGTTCCGGGTGGCGCGGCCCGGCCGGGTCAGCAGCAGATGGCCGAGGCGATCGAGCACAGCATCGCCTCCGGCGAACATCTCCTGGTGCAGGCGGGCACGGGCACCGGCAAGTCCCTGGCGTACCTCGCTCCGGCGCTCACAGTGGACGGGCCGGTGGTGGTCTCCACCGCCACACTGGCGTTGCAGTCCCAGCTCGTCGAGCACGACCTGCCGAGGCTGGCCGACGCGGTCGAGCCGGTGCTGGGCCGCCGCCCGACCTTCGCCGTGCTGAAGGGCCGTCACCACTATCTGTGCCTGGCCCGGCTGGACAGCTCGGTCGAGGACGAGCCGGACGACGCGCTGTTCGACGCGCCGCACTCCGGCAACGGCGGCACCAAGTGGCTCGGTGAGGCGGGCCGGCTGGGCAAGCAGGTGCAGCGGCTGCGCGACTGGGCCGAGGAGACCGCCACCGGCGACCGCGACGAGCTGGATCCGGGCGTGGACGACCAGGTGTGGCGCAGCGTCTCCATGCCGGCCCGGGAGTGCGTGGGCGCCAGCCGCTGCCCGTTCGGGCAGGAGTGCTTCGCGGAGGCGTCCCGGGCGCGCGCCCGCGAGGCCGACATCGTGGTCACCAACCACAGCCTGCTCGCCGTCGACATGCTCGCTGGGCGGCACATCGTGCCGCCGCACAGGCTGCTCGTGGTGGACGAGGCGCACGAGCTGGCCGACCGGGTCTCGTCGGCTGCCCAGGCCGAGCTGGTGCCGGAGCTGATCGACAGATCCACCCGGCGGGCGCGGCCGCTGCTGCGCCCGGACGTGGCCGAACGGCTCACCGAGGCCGGTGACGCGCTCGCGGTGGGGCTGGCCGAGGCGCCGGCCGGGCGGCTCACCGCCGGTCTGCCGCCCGCGCTGCGCGAGGCGTGCATCTTGCTGGACTCGGCGACCCGGGCCGCGCTGGAGGGGATCGGCGACGTGAAGGCCGACGACCCCGATCCGGTACGCAAGCAGCAGGCCAAGGCCGTGCTGGACGAGCTGTCCACCACCGCCCAGCGGCTGCTGGAGGAGGCCGACCACGACGTCGCCTGGGTCGAGAAGCCGGACAACGGCAGTCGCCGGGCGCTCGTCGTGGCGCCGCTGTCGGTGGCAGGCACGCTCGCCACCCACCTGTACGACGAGCGCACAGTGGTCGCCACCTCGGCGACGCTGGCGCTGGGCGGCCGCTTCGACACCGTGGCCCGGGCGCTGGGGCTGGACGCGCCTCCGCCCGCCCCGCCGTCACCGGCCGCCGCCGCGATCGCCACCGCCGCCGCCGCGGGCCGTTCCCCGGTCACGCCGGTGGCCGCCGCCGAGGGCAGCCGCGCGTCGGTCGGCACCGTCCCCGCGACCGAAGGGCCGGGCTGGAGTTCGCTCGACGTCGGCTCGCCGTTCGACTACGCCCGGCAGGGCATCCTGTACGTCGCCGCGCATCTCCCCCGCCCCAGCGTCTCCGGGTTGCCCGGACCGGCAGGTGAGGAGCTGCTGGCGCTGGTCGAGGCGCTCGGTGGTCGTACCCTCGGGCTCTTCTCGTCGCGACGGGCCGCGCAGCAGGCCGCGGAGCTGGTCCGCGCGCGGACCGACCTGCCGGTGCTGCTCCAGGGCGAGGAGGCGCTGCCGCTGCTGGTGCGCCGGTTCCGCGAGGTGCGGGAGAGCTGCCTGTTCGGGGTGATGTCGCTCTGGCAGGGGGTGGACGTGCCGGGCGACGCCTGCCAGCTCGTGGTGATCGACAGGTTGCCGTTCCCCCGTCCGGACGAGCCGCTCGCGGCGGCGCGGGCGGCGGCTGTGGACGCCGGTGGCGGGTCCGGTTTCGCGGCGGTGAGCGTGCCGATCGCGGCGGTCCGGCTGGCCCAGGGTGTCGGCCGGCTGATCCGGGCCACCGGCGACCGGGGCGTGGTGGCGGTGCTCGACTCGCGGCTGGAGACGGCACGCGGGTACGGCCCGTTCCTGCGCCGGTCGCTGCCGCCGTTCTGGTACACCACCCGGCCGGAGGTGGCCCGGGGCGCGTTGGAACGGCTCGCCAAGAGCTGACGCCCGCGCCTCCCCGGGCGGGGTGACGCGGGCGTCGGCAGGTCTTGCCGGGTCAGGGCGCCTGGGAGGCGACCACCACCGCGTCCGGTGGGGTGTCCGGCACGGTACGCGCGGCGAGCCGGCGCACCGCGGTGTTGAGGACGGCGATCAGCGGCACCGCGACCAGCGCGCCGGCGATGCCGGCGAGCACCACACCGGCGGCGATGCCGATGATCACGGCGAGCGGGTGGATGGCCACCGCGCGGCCCATGATCAGCGGCTGGAGCACGTGGCCCTCGACCTGCTGCACGCCGATCACCGCGCCCAGGATGATCAGGGCGGTCACCGGGCCGCTGTCGACGAGCGCCACCAGCACGGCCACCACGCCGGACAGGAACGCGCCGACGATCGGGATGAACGCGCCCAGGAAGACCAGCGCGGCCAGCGGGAACGCGAACGGGATGTCGAACAGCACCAGGAAGATGCCGATGCCGACCGCGTCGATGAACGCCACGAGGACGGTGGCCCGCACGTACGCGCCGAGCGTCGCCCAGGACGCGCGACCGGCGTCGTCGACCTTCCAGCGGGCGGCCACCGGCAGCAGCCGGACCAGGAACCGCCAGATGTTGTTGCCGTCGCGCAGGAAGAAGAACGTGGCGAACAGGACCAGGACGGTGCCGGTGAGCACCTCGGCGAGCGTGGCGGCGGTGCTTATCGCACCGCTGGTGAACCGCTCGGTGTTGCCGTTGATCCAGTTCTGCGCCTCGTCGATGTAGCGGTTGAGCTGGCTGTCGGACAGGTGCAGCGGGCCGGTCTTGAACCAGTCCTGGATCTGGCGTACGCCCTCGGAGGACTTCTGGCTCAGCTCCGGTACGCCCTTGATGAACTCGTTGACCACGAGCGTGAGCGTGCCGACGACAGCAGCCAGGCCGCCGACCAGCACCACTGCTGTCGCCAGCGAGCGGGGCAGCCGGGCCCGGAGCAGCCAGCCGACCGCCGGGGCGAGCAGCGCGGAGAGCAGCAGCGCGACGGTCAACGGGATGATCACGATGCTGATGGTGCCGACGATCCTGAGCAGGGCCCAGGTCACGATGCCGATCACGATCAGGCGCCAGCACCACGCGGCGGCGATGCGCAGCGCGTGCGGCACCTCCGTGTCGTCCCGGCTCACAGTCGAGGAGTGCAACGCCGCCGGCGACGCGGCGCCCACGACCACCGCCTCCGGCGCGGCGGGTGGCCCCGGCGCGGCGGGCGAGGCCACTCCGGCGTCCCCGGTGTCCGCGGCGGCCCGCCGGGTCCGGGCCGCCTCCCGGCCCGACTCGTACGCGCGGCGGAGCCGTCCGCGCATCCGCTCGAAGCGGCTCAAGCGCACCTCCGGCAAAATCAGCCCCACCAGGTCGCAGGGGGCACAGGATACGTCCGTACGCCCCACCCTAGGGCGACTCGGCCACACATTGCCCGCCCGGCGCTCTCGCCAACCACGCCGGGATCGACCGACGGGCACGCGGTAGCGTCTTCGCGTGACCGCCGACCAGAGTCTCGACGCCGGGCTGCCGATCCGCCTGCTGCACGACCGCGTGCTGGTGCGTACCGAGGGTGCGGAGGGGGAACGCCGCTCCACCGCCGGCATCGTGATCCCCGCGACGGCAGCCGTGGGC
The DNA here is from genome assembly GCF_000717585.1 of Micromonospora globosa. Taxonomy (NCBI): domain Bacteria; kingdom Bacillati; phylum Actinomycetota; class Actinomycetes; order Micromonosporales; family Micromonosporaceae; genus Micromonospora; species Micromonospora globosa. The sequence continues at coordinate 119,792 of NZ_JNZR01000017.1, read as the reverse complement.
AAGCGGCTGGCCTGGGCCACGGCGGTCGGCGTGGGGCCGAACGTCCGCGCGATAGTGGCCGGTGACCGGGTGCTGTTCGACCCGGACGACCGCTCCGAGGTCGAGCTGCACGGACGGGCGTACGTGCTGCTGCGCGAGCGGGACGTGCACGCCGTGGCGGCCGAGCGGGTGGAGAGCACCGCCGCCGGCTCCACCGGTCTCTACCTGTAGGTCCTTACCTGTTGCCGCGCTCCGGTGCCGGTCGCTCTGCGGCGGTGCTGTTTGCGGCGCTGCCCGGCGGGAAGCCCAGGCACCTCAGCGCGCCCTGGGGAGGGACACCATGCCGGTAGTGATCAAAAAGATCCTCGCCTGGGGATTCCTCGCGTTCCTGATCTACTTCATGGCGTTCCGGCCGGACGGCGCGGCGCAGGTGTTCAAGGGCATCGGCGGCGCGCTGATGGCCATCGCCCAGGGGCTCGGCGACTTCCTGACCGGCCTGATGAGCTGACCGGCGCCCCCGACTAGCCGGCCGGCCTCAGCGCCCGGGGTGCCAGGGCGCGCCGGGGTCGTGCCAGCCGCCCGGTCCGTGCCCGGCACCCGGGCCGCCGTGCCAGCCGGCCGGGCCGTGACCGCCCGGGCCGCCGTGCCAGCCGCCCGGACCGTAGCCGCCCTGCGGGAATGCGGGCGGCTGGGCCAGCACCACCGGGATCGGCACCACCGGGTCGTCCGGCGCCTCGACCGGGCGCTGCGAACCGTCCGGGAACCGCAGGTGGTAGCGCTGACCGTCCCAGACCCCGACCGGCGCCTGCGGGTCGCGACCGACGAAGAACGACCGGTACGCGGTGATCGCGTCCAGCAGCTCCCGTTCCTCCCGTGCCGTCCGCTCCCGCTCCTCCGGCTTGCGGTCCAGTCCCCGGCGCATCCCGTCGCGCAGCAGCGCCAGGCGGGTCGCGGCGAACTGGTAGCCGCGCATCGCGCGTACCCCGCCGTCACCGGCGACCCGCCGTGCCCAGGTGCGCGCCGCGTGCCGCCGGCCCAGGCTGCCCAGCGCCGCCACCTCGGGCGGGGTGAGCCAGCCCGCACGGACGTAGTCGGGCAGCGTGCGCTCGGTCAGCCGGCCCTCCCAGGCGCGCAGCCAGACCGCCAGCCCGACCATCGCGAAGAAGATCGGCACCATCACGCCGATGTAGCCGTAGAGCACGATCACCACCTCCCCGGTGGCCTGAGCCAGCGAGGGCAGCAGGTTCCAGGTGCCGTGCAGGATCATCGCCAGCAGCAGCCCGGCGAGCGGCGCGAGCACCCGCACGCGCCGGTCGGCGGTACGCGCGGCGACGCCCAGCCCGACGCCGGTCATCGACGTGAACAGCGGGTGGGCGAAGCCGAACAGCAGGATCCGGACGATGAAGATCGCGATCACCTGCTGCGCGCCGGTGGCCGGGCCGTACTCGTCGGCGCCGGCGCGGTAGCCGTGCCCGCCCAGGTAGAGGATGTTCTCCACCATGGCGAAGCCGACCGCGGAGAGCCCGCAGTAGACCAGGCCGTCGGTGATCCCGGAGAACTCCCGCCGCCGGAAGATCAGCACCAGGAGCGGACCGGCCGCCTTGGTCAGCTCCTCGATGAACGGCGCGACCAGCACCGCGGTCAGCGCGACCGGCAGCCCTCGGTCCTCGAACAGCCCCGCGCTGGCCGTGTTCACCAGCAGCGAGATCGCGGTGGAGACGAAGGCGCCCCAGGCGAAGCAGAAGATCAGATACTTCAGCGGCTCCGGCTCGTAACGGTCGAGCCAGAGGAAGCAGAAGACCAGCACCGGCACCGGCAGGATCGCCGCGATCACGCCGATCAGCAGCGCCTCGGCGCCCAGGCTCTCGCCGAGCGTGAACACCATGAACAGCGCACCGGCCGCGATCAGCAGCACCACACCGGCCAGCACCAGGAAGCGCCGCCAGCCGAGCCGGCGCAGCGGCATCCGGGGCGTCGGCGCCCCCGGCGGGGCGGCGGGCGCATGCGGTGGCGGCGGGGCTGCGCCGGGCGGGGTGTCGGCCATGCGGTCAGCGTAGTCACCTGCGACCCACTGGTCCGGTCGCATCGTGAGGGCTATGCTCCCGGACAGGTCACGAGCGCCAGCGTCAAGCCCCGGCTTGCTGGCCGGCAACCCTCGTCGAGGTTCGCGGTGGGGTGCCCCGGGTGATGACCGGGCCCGGTGCCGCTCCGCGCGCCGGGCAAGCGCGGACCCCGTCCCGGCACCCCTGGGGTCCTGTGACCCGGGAGGCTCCGGCATGACCGTCACCCTCGTACCCTCGCTGCCCGTGCTGCCCGCGCCGGTCCGGCCCGACCCGCTCGGCGTGCTCGGCGTACCCGGGGAGATCAACCTGGACCACGCCGCCAGCGCGCCGTGCGCGCGGGCCGCTGCCGACGCGGTGGCCGGGCTTCTTCCCTGGTACGCGAGCGTGCACCGCGGCGCGGGCGCGCTGTCGCGACGCTGCACACTGGCGTACGAGCGGGCCCGGCAGACGGTCGGCGACTTCCTCGGCGCCCGCCCCGACGACCACGTGATCTTCACCCGGAACACCACCGACGCGCTGAACCTGCTGGCCCGGGCGCTGCCCGCCGGCACCACCGTGATCACGTTCGGCGCCGAGCACCACGCCAACCTGCTGCCCTGGCCGCGCGGCTCGGTACGGCTGCCGGTCCCGGACAGCCCGGCCGGAGCGGTCCGGTCCCTCGCGGCGGCGCTCGGCGAACTCGCCCGCGACGCCCGGCCCGGCCTGCCCGTGCTGGTCGCGGTCACCGGCGCCGGCAACGTCACCGGCGAGTGCTGGCCGGTCGCCGAGCTGGCTCGGGTGGCCCACCGGCACGGCGCCCGCATCCTGGTCGACGCCGCGCAGCTCGCCCCGCACGCCCCGGTCGACCTGACCGCGCTGGACGTGGACTATGTGGCCCTGTCCGGGCACAAGCTGTACGCCCCGTTCGGCGCGGGCGTGCTGGCCGGGCGCGCGGACTGGCTGGACGCGGCCCCGCCGTACCTGGCCGGAGGCGGCGCCACCAGCCACGTCGGCGCCGCTACGCACGAGGTGCGCTGGACGACCGGCCCGGCCCGGCACGAGGCCGGCACCCCGAACCTGCTCGGTGCGGTGGCGCTCGCCGCTGTCTGCGAGGCGCTCGGCGCGGCCGACCGGGACGCGCTGCACGCCCGGGAACAGGCGCTGCTGGCCCGTCTGCGTACCGGCCTGGCCGCGCTGCCGGACGTGGTGGAGCTGCGCGTGTTCTCCCCCGAAGCGCCCCGGGTGGGCATCGTCAGCTTCGTGGTCGCCGGACGGGACTCCGCCGAGGTGGCCGCCCACCTGGCGAGCCGGCACCGGATCGGGGTACGCGACGGCCTGTTCTGCGCGCACCCGCTGACCCGGCGTCTGCTGGCCGAGGCCGCCGCCCGTACCGGCCGCACCGACCTGCCCCCGACCGCCCTGCGCGCCAGCCTCGGCCTGGGCACCACAGAGCCGGAGGTAGACACCCTCCTGACGGCCCTGACCCACCTCCCCTAGCTCTCTCCCCACCGCACCTCGAGCGGTGATCAAGGAGTTTGTGCACTAGTTGATCTCCTCGGAGTCCGGTAACTCCTTGATCAACGCGGCAAGGCGCCAGGGCGGGAGCGCGGGAGCCAGGGCGGGAGCGCGACCGGGCGGGGGTCAGCCGACGGGTGGGGCTGTGGGGGGATGAGCGGCGGGGTTCCGGGCTGCGGGTTCGCCCTGGCGGTTCTCGCCGAACGCCTGCCGGACCAGCCGGTTCGCCTCCTCCTGTTCGATCCCGGAGGCCACCATCAGGTCGCTCGCCGTGGTACGCACCTGGGCGATCACCACGCTGCCGGAGAAGCCGACCCCCTCGGCGTACGCCCGCCCGGCCTCGCTCACCGCGCGCAGCGACCGCTCGCGGGCCTCCTGCGGCTCCTGCCCGGCGGCGAACTCCTGGCGGAGCAGGCGCACCGACTCGGCCAGGTGACCGATCGCGTCCGGCATCGGCTCGGGGACCGGTTCGGAGTCCTCGATCATGGTGACCGCGCGGCGGATCAGCGTGCCGGTGTTGCGCATGGCCCGGTCGATCGGGTCGGCCGCCTCGGCGTAGTGAGTCAGCTCGCTGCGCCGGTGCCAGCGGGCCGGGGACAGCGTGCTGGTCTCCTTCGCGCCCTCGATCGCCTCGGAGAGGGCGGCCAGTTCCTCCTTGTTCTCCCGCAGCCGGAACAGCGCCTGCTGGGCCGCGTCCCGGTCCCGGCTGCGCACCGCGTCGGCGCAGGCGTCGAGCTGGCCGGCGAGCAGGTCCAGCGCGGGCCGGGCGGCCCGGTTGATCACCCGTAGCGGGTTGAGCGGCAGCAGGATGGCGGTGACCAGCAGCGCGATGCCGCCACCGAGCAACGCGTCGATGAAACGGGGGAACTCCAGGTTCTCGGTGGACGGGCTGAGCGTCACGATCAGCACCGCGGTGGCCGCGGCCTGGATCACGATGGCCACGCTCGCCCCGGCGAAGATGCTCAGCAGGATCGCCGAGGTCACCACGAGCGCGAGCTGCCAGGCGCCGGTGCCCACGAAGTAGATGAGCGCGTCGCCGACGAGCACGCCCACCGCGACCCCGACGATCAGCTCGACGGTGCGCCGGAACCGCTGCCCCACCGAGGCGGCGAGCGTGCCGACAGCGGAGATCGGGGCGAAGACCGGCTGCGGGTTCTTCAGCAGCCGGTGCGAGATCAGGTACGCCAGGCCGGCGGCGAGCCCGGCCTGCACGGCGAGGCCGAACGCGGTACGGACCCGGTGCAGCCGGTCGTGCAGCGTCGCCTTGCCCCGGTGCCGCAGTTCCTCCATCGCGGAGGCGATCCGCTGCCCGTCACGGTCCGCCAGCCCTTCACGCAGGTTGCCACGACGCAGGAACCGCAGTCGTCCTTCCCGGGCCATGGCCGGTACTACCCGTACCGCCCCGGCTGAATCCCTCCGACCGGGCCGGACTGGGGCAGACTGCACCCGATGGACGAACTGACGGCACGGTGGCGGGCGACGGTACTGGCGGCGGGCGCGACCGATCCGGCGGGAGCCGACCGGGCCGGTGCCCGGCTGCTGGCGGGCTGGCGGGAGCCGCACCGGCGCTACCACGACGAGGAGCACCTGCGGGCGGTGCTCGACGTGGTCGACGCGTACGCCGATCTGGCCCGCGACCCCGACCTGGTCCGGCTGGCGGCGTGGTGCCACGACGCCGTCTACGACCCGCGCGCGGCGGGCGACGCCAACGAGCGGGCCAGCGCCGACCTGGCCGGCGAGCTGCTGGCCGCCGCCGGGCTCCCGGCCGCGACGGTGACCGGGGTACGCCGCCTGGTGCTGCTCACCGTCGGCCACGCGGTCGGGCCGGACGACCCGGACGGCGCGTTGCTGTGCGACGCGGACCTGGCGGTGCTCGCCGCCCCGCCGGCGCGCTACGACAGGTACGCCGCGGCGATCCGCGCCGAGTACGCGCACGTGCCCGATCCGGACTTCCGCACCGGCCGGGCCGCGGTGCTGCGGCACCTGCTCGCCCTGCCGGCGCTCTACCGCCTACCCGAGCCGCACGCCCGCTGGGAGGCCCCGGCCCGGGCCAATCTGTCCCGGGAGCTGGCCGCGCTCACCTGAGACGCGGTGCTTCGGGCGGCGCAGACCGGAGTCCCGCAGCAGGCGGACGATCTCCCGCGACGGCACGACCGTGGCGCCCAGCCAGACCGCCGCCCGGAACCGCTCGGCCGGCACGTCGTAGTGGTCGCGGTCGAAGCCGCGCCGGGGCGCGCCGAGCATCTCGGCGAACGCGTGCAGTTCGGCGTACGAGACGTCGCTGATCAGGTGCGACCAGAGCCGGCCGCGCCAGGGCACGGCGGGCGGGTCCAGGTAGAGCACGGCAACAGACGGTACGCCGGTAGCCTTCCCGGCATGGCCGCCCATCCCCTCCTCGACGACCTGCGGGCCGCGCTCGGCGACGCCGCCGTGCTGACCGACCCGGATCTGCTGGCCGGGCACGAGCGCGACGAGGCCGACCTGTGCGACTCGGGCACCCCGCTGGCGGTGGTGCGCCCCCGCGGCACGGATGAGGTGGTGGCTGTGGTCCGGGCGGCCGGGCGGCACAACGTACCAGTGGTGCCGCAGGGTGCGCGGACCGGGCTGGCCGGCGCGGCGAACGCGGTCGCCGGCGCGGTGGTGGTGAGCACCGTGGCGATGGACGCGGTGCGGGAGATCGACCCGGTCGGCCGGATCGCCGTGGTGCAGCCGGGCGTGGTGAACGCGGCGCTCGCCCGTGCGGTACGGGAGCACGGCCTCTGGTATCCGCCGGACCCCGGCTCGTGGGAGTCGTCCACCATCGGCGGCAACGTGGCCACGAACGCCGGTGGCATGTGCTGCGTGAAGTACGGCGTGACCAGCGAGTACGTGCTGGGCCTGGAGGTGGTGCTCGCCTCCGGCGAGGTGCTGCGGACCGGGCGGCGTACCGCCAAGGGGGTCGCCGGGTACGACCTGACCCGCCTCTTCGTCGGCTCGGAGGGCACGCTCGGCGTGATCACCGAGGTGACTGTGGCGTTGCGCCCGGCCCCGGAGGAGTCACTGACCCTGGTCGCGGTCTTTCCCACTGTGGCGACGGCAGGTGGCGCGGTCGCCGGGATCGCCGAGCGGGGACTCACCCCGAGCCTGCTGGAACTGCTGGACCGGACGCATCTGCGGGCGATCGAGGCGTACCGGCCGATGGGTCTGCGCACCGATGCCGAGGCGCTGCTGCTCGCGGCGGTGGACACCGGCCCGCGTGCCGCCGACGACCTGGCCCGGCTGGCCGAGGTGTGCACGGCGGCGGGTGCCGACGAGGTCTACGCGGCCACCGACGCGACCGAGGCGGCGGCCCTGCTCCAGGCGCGGCGGCTGGCCCATCCGGCGATGGAGCGGTTCGCGGCGGAGACGTTCCCGGGCGGCAACGGCGGCCTGGTCATCGACGACGTGGCGGTGCCGCGCGGCCGGCTCGCGGAGCTGCTCGACGGGGTGGCCCGGATCGCCGAGGCGTGCCGGGTGCCGATCGGGGTGGTCGGTCACGCGGGCGACGGCAACATGCACCCGAACATCGTGGTCGACCGGGCCGATCCGGCGAGCCTGGCCCGGGGACGGCGGGCCTTCGACGAGATCATGCGGCTGGGGCTGGAACTGGGCGGCACCTGCACCGGGGAGCACGGCGTCGGGCTGCTCAAGCGGGACTGGCTGGCCCGCGAGATCGGGCCGGTGGGCGTACGCGTGCACCAGGCGATCAAGGCGGCGCTGGACCCGGCGGGGCTGCTCAACCCCGGCAAGGTCTTCTAGCCCTTGTCCTCGGCCGGCGTGGCCTGGGTGACGAGCAGCAGCACGTCGTAGGCCACCTTCGGCTTCGGCTCGCCCGGGCAGTCCTGGATGGTGACTGTCAGGTCCGGCGGCACGAGCAGCGTCGAGGTCAGCACGCCGATGCAGCCCTGCTTGTAGCTGCGGGCCTGGTCGGTCTCCTTCGCGATCGCCGGGTCCGCGAGCATCCGCTGGAGCCGCCGCGTCTGGTCCGGGCTCAGCGTGCCGGTGGCGTCCACGCCGTCGCCGGCGCAGTCGCGGCACTGCCAGCGGCCGGACGGGTCCACGTCGAGGTTGCGGACCGGGCCGTCACCGAGCCGCTGCACCAGGGAGACGCGTCTGCCGTCCGGTGTCGGGCCGGCCGTGCCCGCCGCCCCGGGTGCGGTGGCGCCCTCGGCCCGTCCGAAGGAGCAGCCGGTCAGAGCGGCCGCAAGCAGGACGACGGCGGACAGAGCGGGGACGCGCGACCAGGATGGGCGAACCACGCGGGGAAACCTACACTTCCGTAGGTAGCGCGCACTACCGGCCGAGCGGCCCGGGTAGGGGATCCCCTACCTGGGGGAGGCCGGAAGTTCAACGCCCGGACCGTCGGTGCCCCGGTCGGCCTCGAATCCGCGGACGTCGGGCGCGCCGAGGCGGGCCGCGTCGGCAGCGATGTCGTCCGGCATGAGCTGCGACTCCCGCTCGGCCAGCACCCGCGCCCGGTAGTGGGCGACCTCCCGGTCCCGGGTCGCCGCGTCCCAGCCGAGCACCGCACCCATCAGCTCCGCGGCGTGCTCCGCCGACTCCAGGCCGCGGTGGCTGGTCTCGATCGAGATCCGGGTACGCCGGGTGAGCACGTCCTCCAGGTGCAGCGCGCCCTCGGCGCGGGCGGCGTACGTCACCTCGGCGGCCAGGTATTCCGGCGCGCCCGCGAGCGGCGAGCCGAGCAGCGGATCGGCGTCGACCAGGGCGAGCAGTTCCAGCGTGAGGCTGCCGTAGCGCTCCAGCAGGTGCTCGACCACGCCGACCGCCACCCCGTGCCGGCGGGCCAGGTCGGCCCGGTCCCGCCACATGGCGGCGTACCCGTCGGCGCCGAGCAGCGGCAGGTCGGCGGTACGCGAGGAGCGGGTCCGGCCGAGCCGGTGCATCGCGCGGTCGACCACGTCGGAGGCCATCACCCGGTAGGTGGTGTACTTCCCGCCCGCGACCAGCAGCAGGCCGAGCATCGGCTCCACCACGGCGTGCTCGCGGGACAGCTTGGAGGTGGAGTCCGCCTCGCCGGCCAGCAGCGGGCGCAGCCCGGCGTAGACGCCCTCGATGTCGGCGGTGGTCAGCGGCCGGTCCAGCACCATGTTGACCTGCGACAGCAGGTAGTCGATGTCGCTCGCGGTCGCGGCCGGGTGGGACCTGTCGAGTTGCCAGTCCGTGTCGGTGGTGCCGATGATCCAGTGCCCGCCCCAGGGGATGACGAACAGCACGCTCGTCGCGGTACGCAGGATCAGGCCGGTCTCGCCGACGATCGCCGAGCGGGGCACCACGAGGTGCACCCCCTTGGAGGCCCGGACCCGCAGCTTCGGGCGCAGCCCGACGTCGTTGAGCATCCGCGACATGTCGTCGCTCCACACGCCGGTGGCGGCGATCACGGTGCGGGCGCGTACCTCGAACTCGGCGTCCGGCGAACCGGCGGGCGCCTCCAGGTCGCGGACCCGCACGCCGGTGACCTCCCGGGCCTGCCGGGTCAGGCCGACCGCGCGGGCGCTCGTCACCACAGTCGCGCCGAGGCTCGCCGCGGTACGCGCCAGCGTCACCACCAGGCGGGCGTCGTCGACCTGGCCGTCGTAGTAGCGGATCGCGCCGGCCAGCTTGTCCGGCCGGAGGCTGGGGAAGATCCGGCGGGTGCCCTCGCGGGTGAGGTGCCGGTGCAGCGGCATGCCGCGACCGCCGCCGAAGATCCCGGCGAACGCGTCGTACGCGGCCACGCCGAGGCCGTAGTAGGAGCGGCGGAAGAACCGCCGGGGCAGGTCGCCCGCGCCGCCCTCGGCGGGCAGCGGCACCAGGATCGGCACGGGCCGGACCAGGTGCGGCGCGAGCCGGGTGGCGAGCAGACCGCGCTCGGTCAGCGCTTCGTGGACCAGGTGGAACTCCAGCTGCTCCAGGTAGCGCAGGCCGCCGTGGATCAGTTTGCTGGACCGGCTGGACGTGCCGGCGGCGTAGTCGCGCGCCTCCACCAGGGCGACCTTCAGCCCTCGGGAGGCGGCGTCGAGCGCGGCGCCCGCTCCGGTGACGCCACCGCCGATGACCAGCACGTCGAACCGCTCGGCCCGGAGGCGGCGCAGGTCGTCGGCGCGGCGCTCGGCGGACAGCCGGCCGGCCGTGGATCGGGACACACTCGGGTCACGCACCAGTCAACGGTAACCGTCCCGGGCGCGCGGCGACACGGCCCGGCCGTACCGTGATGACCATGCTGACCGGTCCGCCGCTCGCCCCCGTACCGCCGCCACCGCGCGAGACCGGTCCGTGGCCGGTCGTGGCGGCGGTGGCGACCGGGGTGTGGATCGTGCTGGTCACCGTGCCGGGCCAGATCACCGGCTGGCTGGTCGACCAGGTGGCGCTGGTCATCGGCGCGGACCGGCCGGTGGCGGCCTGGCCGGTGGTCGCGGTGGCCACGGTGCTGCTGGCCGGCGCCCCGGCGCTGGCGCTCGCGCTCGCGCCCCGCTCCCCCGCGCTGCGGGCGACCGGCCGGGCCTGGACCGCCGCCGTGGTCGCGCTCGGCGCGACCACGCTGCTGCGGACGGTGCCGCCGGTGCACCACGAGGCGTACCTGGCCGCGCTCGCGGTGACCGCCGCGGCGCTCGCGCTCGTCGCCGTCCGTCTCGGCCGGGTCCGGCCACCGGTGGTGGTGGACGCGACCCCGGAGGGCCGGTTCGGGTCGGTGTCGCTGCTGGCGATCGCGGCCGGGCTGGCCGTACTCCTGCCGTGGGCCTGGGTGGGCGCGCTCGGCGGAGCGCTGGAGACGCTGCTGGCCGGCCTGGCCGCCGCCGCGCTGGGCGCGCTCGCCGGGGCACTGCTCGGCGCCGGTTTCTGGGCCGCGTTCGGGCCGGGTCCGGTCCGGCTGGTGCTCGTCGGCGGTCTGGTCGCGGGGGTCGCATTGACGCCGCTCGCGGCCGGCGCCGGGCAGTCGGGCGTGCAGTTGCCAGCGCTGGTGCTGCTGCCGCCGCTCGGTTTCGTGCTGGCCGCGCTGGAGGCGGCGGCCCGCCACGCGGGTCGTCCGGCCGGGCCCGCGCCGGTGCGCCGGCTGGTCGGGCTCGCCCTGCTGGGGCCGCTCGCGTTCACCGACCCGGAGGAGATCAGCCTCCTGCTGTCCGCCACCCGCGACGCGCCGTTCTGGGTCGCGGTGGGCACCGGCGTGGCGTTCGCCGTCGCGGGCCTGCTCGCAGTCGGGTACGGCGTGCTGCTCGCCCGGTCCCGCACCCGCGCGCCCCGGCGCGGTCCGGCCGCGCTGGTCGCCGCCGCGCTGCTCGCCGCCGTCGCCGTGGTGTACGTGGTCCCCGGCCGGCCGGGACTGTACGGCGAGCGGCTGCTCGTGGTGCTGCGCGAGCAGGCCGACCTGACCGGCCTGCCGGCCGGGACGCCGGGCCGGGCCGGACGGGACGTCCGGGCGACCGAGGTCTACCGGCGGCTGGTGGCCACAGCCGACAGCACGCAGGGCGACCTGCGCCGCACGCTGGCCGGGATGCGGCTGAACCCGACGCCGTACTACCTGGTGAACGCGATCGAGACGGACGGCGGGCCGGCGGTGCGGGCCTGGCTGTCCAGCCGTCCCGAGGTGGCCCGGGTGCTGGTGAGCCAGCGCCTGCGCCCGCTGCCCGCGCTCGCCCCGCAGGCGCGCGGCGACGCCCCGGCGCCGGCCGGCCCGGCCTGGAACGTCTCGCTGATCGGCGCGGACCGGGTCTGGTCGGACCTGGGCGTCACCGGGTCCGGCGTGGTGGTCGGCAGCTCCGACTCCGGGGTGGACGGCCGGCACCCGGCGCTCGCGGGCGGCTTCCGGGGCGGCGACGACTCGTGGTACGACCCGTGGGAGGGCCGCCGCGCCCCGGCCGACCGGGGTGGCCACGGGACGCACACGCTCGGCAGCGCGGTGGGCCGGGACGGGATCGGCGTGGCGCCGGGTGCGAGCTGGGTCGGCTGCGTCAACCTGGAGCGCAACATGGGCAGCCCGGCCCGCTACCTCGACTGCCTCCAGTTCATGCTGGCGCCGTTCCCCGAGGGCGGGAACCCGCTCACCGACGGCCGTCCCTCACGCGCCCCGGACGTGCTCACCAACTCGTGGGGCTGCCCGCCGGTGGAGGGGTGCGACCCGGGGGCGCTGCGACCGGCGACCGCCGCGCTGACCGCGGCCGGCATCCTGGTGGTGGCCGCGGCCGGGAACACCGGCCCGTCGTGCGGCTCGATCAACGATGCGCCCGCGCCGTACCCGGACGTGCTGACCGTCGGGGCGGTGGACCGGCAGCGGCGCGTAACCGAGTTCTCCAGCCGCGGCCCGGCGCCGGACGGTCGGGCCAAGCCGGACCTGGTCGCCCCGGGCGCCGCGGTGCTGTCCGCGATGCCGGGCGGCGGGTACGCCACCCTGGACGGCACCTCGATGGCCACGCCACAGGTGGCGGGCGTGGTGGCACTGATGTGGTCGGCGAACCCGGCGCTGGTCGGAGACCTGGAGCGGACCCGGGCGATCCTGCGCGACACCGCGCAGCCGGTCACCCAGCCCGCCGGGGCGGACACCTGCGGTGGACCGCAGGACGTCTCCGGCGCCGGCCTCGTCGACGCGTACGCGGCGGTCCGCGCGGCCCGGTCGGTGGCGACCGGTTAACAACCCTGTCCATTGGTCTGCCGATGCCCTAGGGTCGGCGTCCATGGACGTGGAGATCATCGAGCTGGGCCGGGACCGGCTGCCCGAGGTGGTCGAGCTGTGCCGGCTCTCGTTCGATCTGCCGGAGGACGCGGCCGAGGCGTCAGCCGTGGTGGTCACCGTGGCGGAGCGGGCCGCAGCCGACCGTCCGGTGCTGCGCCTCGGTGCGGTACGCGACGGCGCGCTGGTCGGCGTACTCGTCGGGTCGCTGTCGGCGGCCGATCCGCGCCTCGGCCACGTCGACCTGGTCGCTGTCGCGCCCACTGAGCGCCGCCAGGGCGTGGGCGGGGCGCTGCTGACCGAGGCGGAGAGCCGGCTCGGCGCGCTCGGCGCGGCCGAGGTGCTGCTCGCCGGCAACCCGCCGCACTACGCCTGGCCGGGCGTCGACGTGCGCTACACCCCGGCGGTCTGCGCCGCGCAGCGGCTGGGTTACCGGCAGGACCGTACCGCCTGGAACATGACCGCCGAGCTGTCCGAGGGGTCGGCGGCGCTGCGCCCCACCGAGGCCGCCGAGCAGCGGCTGGCCGGGCGGGGCGTGACGGTACGCCGTGCCGCCTCCGACGACCTGCCGGCGCTCGCCGCGTTCGCCAGGTCCACGTTCGGCGGCGCCTGGGACGGTGAGCTGGCCGGTTCGGTGGGGCGGCCGGACGCGGGTGTGCACCTGGCCGAGCGGGACGGCGAGATCCTCGGGTTCGCCGCGTACGGTTCGGCGCGGCCGAGCTGGTTCGGGCCGATGGGCACCGCACCGGCGGCGGAGGGCTCCGGGATCGGCGGCGTGCTGCTGCGCCGGTGCCTGCGCGACCAGGCGGCGGCCGGGATCACCGCGGCGCAGATCGGCTGGGTGGGGCCGGTGCCGTTCTACTCGAACGCGGCGGGCGCCCGGATCGAGCGGGTGTTCTTCCTCTACCGGAAAGCCATCAAAGGGGCATAGACGTCAATAGTGCCATTCAGCCTCCTTCGCCATCGACCGGGCTCTACGGTCGGAGCAGAGGAGGCGGTGCATGACCACGAATGACGAACGGGCCGAGGATCCGGCGGCGGCCCGGCGCCCGGCCGACGAGCTTCCCGGCCAGCTCCCGTTCGACCGGCTCGACGTCGGCGACGCCGAGCAGCTCGCCGAGCTGACCGGCGCAGACGCACCACCGGTGGAGGAGCCACGGCAGCCGGTGGACGAGCCGAGGCGGCCGCCACCGCCGTACGACAGGGCGCACAAGCGGCGCAACCAGCGCCGGCTGCCCACCTGAGCCGGATACGCGGAAAGGGGGCGGACCGCTGACGCGGCCCGCCCCCTTTCGGCGTACTGGGTGGAGCTGGACTCAGAAGTCCATCTCCCCGCCACCCGGGCCCGCCGGGGCGGCCGGGGTCTTCTCCGGCTTGTCCGCCACGACGGCCTCGGTGGTGAGGAACAGCGCGGCGATCGAGGCGGCGTTCTGCAGCGCGGAACGCGTCACCTTGGCCGGGTCGATGATGCCCGCGGCCAGCAGGTCCACGTACTCGCCGGTCGCGGCGTTGAGGCCGTGACCCGGGTCGAGGTTGCGGACCCGCTCGACGACGACGCCACCCTCCATACCGGCGTTGACGGCGATCTGCCGCAGCGGGGCGTCCAGCGCGATCTTGACGATCTGCGCGCCGGTCGCCTCGTCGCCGGCCAGGTCCAGCTTGTCGAAGGCGGTCTTGCCGGCCTGCACCAGCGCGACGCCACCACCCGGGACGATGCCCTCCTCGACGGCGGCCTTCGCGTTGCGGACGGCGTCCTCGATGCGGTGCTTGCGCTCCTTCAGCTCGACCTCGGTGGCCGCGCCGACCTTGATCACCGCAACACCGCCGGCCAGCTTGGCCAGACGCTCCTGCAGCTTCTCCCGGTCGTAGTCGGAGTCGCTCTTGTCGATCTCGGCCCGGATCTGGTTCACCCGGCCCTGGATCTGCTCGGCGTCGCCGGCACCGTCGACGATGGTGGTCTCGTCCTTGGTCACCACGACCTTGCGGGCGCGGCCCAGCATCTCGAGGCCGGTCGCGTCCAGCTTGAGGCCGACCTCCTCGCTGATGACCTGGCCACCGGTGAGGATGGCGATGTCGGTCAGCATGGCCTTGCGGCGGTCACCGAAGCCCGGCGCCTTGACGGCGACCGACTTGAAGGTGCCACGGACCTTGTTGACCACCAGGGTGGCGAGGGCCTCGCCCTCCAGGTCCTCGGCGATGATCAGCAGCGGCTTGCCCGACTGCATGACCTTCTCCAGGATCGGGAGCAGGTCCTTCACCGACGAGATCTTGCTGTTGACGATCAGGATGTACGGGTCGTCGAAGACGGCCTCCATACGCTCCGGGTCGGTCATGAAGTAGGCGGAGATGTAGCCCTTGTCGAAGCGCATGCCCTCGGTGAGCTCGAGCTCCAGGCCGAAGGTGTTGCTCTCCTCGACGGTGATGACACCTTCCTTGCCCACCTTGTCCATCGCCTCGGCGATGATCTCGCCGACGCTGGGGTCGGCGGCGGAGATGGAGGCGGTGGAGGCGATCTGCTCCTTGGTCTCCACGTCCTTGGCGAGCTTGAGCAGCTCCTCCGAGACGCTGGCCACGGCGGCCTCGATGCCCCGCTTCAGGGCCATCGGGTTGGCGCCGGCGGCCACGTTGCGCAGACCCTCACGGACCAGGGCCTGGGCCAGGACGGTCGCCGTCGTCGTGCCGTCACCGGCGACGTCGTCGGTCTTCTTCGCGACCTCCTTGACCAGCTCGGCGCCGATCTTCTCGTACGGGTCCTCGAGCTCGATCTCCTTGGCGATGCTCACACCATCGTTGGTGATGGTGGGGGCACCCCACTTCTTCTCGAGCACGACGTTGCGGCCCTTGGGGCCGAGGGTCACCTTCACGGCGTCGGCGAGCTGGTTCATGCCCCGCTCGAGGCCGCGGCGCGCCTCTTCGTCGAACGCGATCATCTTGGCCATACGGCGTTGTCCTCCTGGACACTCACGGGCCACCCGGATGCCCGGATGGGCCGTCTGGTGTACGCACCTTGGGGACGTCGCCACCTGGCGACGACGACGTCTCCTCGGTCGGGCCGGACAGCCCGCGACGACCGGCCTCGTACCGCTCCGGCGTCCCTTCGGACACCGGCGCGGCCGTGGCCCTACCGCCCCGACCTTCTGGCACTCACCGTACGCGAGTGCCAATGACTTGTTTAGCACTCTCCCTAGCCGAGTGCAAGCACGACAGCCCCGCTCAGCCGAGTTCCGCCGCCAGCCGGGCCGCGTTCACCGGGCCTTCCTGAGCCCGCTGTTCGGCGTACGTGACGACCAGCCCGACCTGCTGCGCCAGGTAGGCCGGGGCAGCCAGCAGGGCGCCGAACACGGCGAGCGCCACGGCGCCGATCGCGGTGCCGACGGCCTTCATCGGCTCGACGCCGAACACCGCCCCGCTGATCCCGCCCACGACCGCGTCCAGCACCGTCGCCGCGAGGAGGACAGCCATCACCAGCGCGACCCGGCCCAGCACCATGCCGAACCGGCTGTGGAACATCCGCCACGCCCGCCCGATCGGCTCCCGCCGCTCGAACAGGTAGACCGGACCGAACAGGGCCAGCGCGAACGCGGCGTAGAGGCCGGGCAGCAGGCAGAAGCAACTGCCGATCATGACCAGCAGCGAGACCAGGAGCGTCCAGCCCCACAGGCCGAGGGCACGGCGCAGCCCGTACCGGAAGGCGGCACCGAGTCCGGTCGGTTCGCCGGCCGCCTGGCGGGCGACCACCCAGGTGCCGGCGGCCCAACCCGCCGCCTGGAGCAGGCCGAAGACCAGCCCGGCGGACAGGAGCACGCCGTAGAAGGCGAACATCTGCCCCCAGAAGCCGGCCGGCAGCACCGGCGCACCGTCCGGGGCGGTCGCCATCTCGCCCTCGGGGCTGAAGACGAGCGTGAGGACGCCGATCACCGCCGCCGGGACGACCTGGGTGAGCAGCACGATGGGCAGCAGTTGCCGCCAGCCGCGCCGCAGCGCGGCGGTGCAGCGGGCGAACCAGGGACCGATGCCCGCGTGCGGCGGGTTGACGAGCGGATCCTGCGGGTCGATGCCCGGGAACCAGCCGGCGTACGCCCCGGGACCGGCCGGCACCGGGTACGCCGCACCGGGGACCGGGTAGGCCGCACCGGGCATCGGATAGCCCGGGTACGCGGGGCCGCCCCAACCCGGCGGCGGGGTGCCCGGCGGCGCGTTCCAACCATGCGGAGGAGTGCCCGGCGCGTTCCAACCGTGCGGAGGAGTGCCCGGCGCGTTCCAGCCCTGCGGAGGAGTGCCCGGCGCGTTCCAGCCCTGCGAGGTGTGGCCGGGTGAGGTGTCATCCGGCGCGGTCCATCCGGGCGGGTTGGCCGGGAACGGGGCGCCGGGCTGCGGGGTGTCGTACCCCGGCTCGGCCGGGACGATCGGCACGGGGCCGGTGTGACCGGCCCACGGGTCGGCGCCGGACGCGCCGGAGGCGGGCGTGGCCCCTCCGGTGGTCCCCGGCGGTCCCGGTGCCGGCTCGGCGGCGGGCGGCGGGGGCGCGGTCGGGTCGGCCGGAGGGCCGGACGCCGCCGGCTCGGTGGAACCCGACGGGGGCAGATCGGACATGGGCCCTCCTCAGCGACTACGGCTGGAACGGCTCATGATCTTCCATGGTGGTCGGCCGCAACGCAGCCCCCGGGCCGGGGTCCGGTCGCGGGAGCACCGCCCGCCGCAGGTCAGGCGATGACGCGGACCCGCTCGGCCTGCGGACCCTTCTGCCCCTGCGCGATCTCGAACTCGACGCGCTGGCCGTCGTCGAGCGCCTTGTAGCCGTCCATCTCGATCGCGGAGAAGTGGACGAAGACGTCCTGCCCGCCGTCGACGGCGATGAAGCCGTAGCCCTTTTCGGCGTTGAACCACTTCACGGTGCCCTGTGCCACGGTGCACTTCCTCACTCTGCGCGGCGTTCCAACACCCGGAAACCGGCGGACCGGCACCGGTGGCGCACCGGTCCAGCGATCGGCGACGCTGAATTCGGTGACCGAAATCGCACGCTACACGAGGCGTGACGACGGCGCACGACCACAAATCGGGCATATTCCGGGGCGTACCCGGGCCTGTCGCACACCCGCCGCGGGCCGTCCGGTATGCATGCGGCATGACCAGCGTGAGCACCACGACCACCGTCCGCCGGGTCCGGCCGGAGGACGCCGGCCGGATGCGGGCGCTCCGGCTGGAGATGCTGGCCGACTCCCCGCTGGCCTTCCTGGAGACGGTGGCCGAGGCCGCCGCCCGGTCGCACGCGGAGTTCGCGGCCCGGGTCGCGGCCGTCTCCCGGGGCGACCACACCGCGCAGTTCGTGGCCGACCCGGGCGGCCGTCTGGTCGGCCACGCCGGCGGCATCGCCGCGCCGGACGAGCCGGGCCTGACGCTCGTCTACGCGGTCTACGTGACACCGGCCCGACGGGGCAGCGGCCTGCTGGCGGCGCTCGTCGACGAGGTGGCGGCCTGGTCGCGCGCCTGCGGACGGCCCGAGCTGATGATGGAGGTGGTGGTCGGCAACGACCGCGCCTACCGGGCCTATCAGAAGCTGGGCTTCGTGGACACCGGCGTACGCGTGCCGCACCCCCGGATCGCCGGCCTGCACGAGCTGCAGATGCGCCGTCCGGCCTGAGCCGGCGCGGCGTTAATAAGGGGCCCCTCCTCTACCGGAGGCGTTAAGAAGGGGCCCCTCCTTTCAGACGTGCCGGCGGCTCTGCACGATGCGGAACCGGTTGGCCACGTACGCGCCGTCGGTCAGCGCCGAGTTGGCCGCCGCGTTCGCGCCCGAACCGTGGAAGTCGGAGAACGCCGCCGACTGGTTGACGAACACACCGCCGGTCAGGTTGCAGGACAGGTGCACCCCGGCGTCGATCGCCGCCGCCTCGGCCGCGTCCAGCACCGCCTCGTTCGTGGAGTAGACGCCCGCGGTCAGCGCGCCCTTCTCCCCCACCGTCTCGCGCAGGATGCGCAGGCTGTGCTCGGTGGAGTCGGTGGCGATGGCGAACGAGATCGGCCCGAACCACTCCCGCGAGTAGGTGGCGGTGTCGGACGCGTCGAGCTTCACCACAGTCGGCGTACGCACCACCGCGCCGGGGAAGGACGGGTGCTCGACGGTGCGCGACTCCAGCACCGGCTCGCCGACCTTGGTGACCTCCTCCAGCCGCTCCAGCACGCCGTCGTTGACGATCGCGCCGGTCAGCTCGACGCCCCGGGCCGGGTCGGCGGTCAGCTTGGCGACCGCGCCGGCGATCCCGGCCGCCACCTCGTCGAAGCTCTTGTGACCCTGGTCGGTGTCGATACCGTCGCGCGGGATCAGCAGGTTCTGCGAGGTGGTGCACATCTGGCCGCTGTACAGCGTCAGCGTGAAACCGAGGTTGCGGCAGAGCCCGGCGAAGTCGTCGGTGGAGTCGATCACCACCGTGTTCAGGCCGGCCTTCTCGGTGTAGACGGCGGCCTGCCGGGCGTTCGCCTCCAGCCAGTCGCCGTACTCGGTGGAGCCGGTGAAGTCGACGATCTTCACGGCCGGGTGCAGGGCCAGCGTGGTGGCGAGCTTCTCGCCGTCGGTCTCGGGGGCGAGCTGCACCAGGTTCGGGTCGAAGCCGGCCTCGGCGAGCACCTGCCGGGCGTACCTGACGGTGATCGCCAGCGGCAGCACCGCGCGCGGGTGCGGCTTCACCACCACCGGGTTGCCGGTGGCGAGCGAGGCGAACAGACCGGGGTACGAGTTCCAGGTCGGGAACGTGTTGCAGCCGATGACCAGCGCGACACCGCGCGGCACCACGTGGAACGTCTTGGTCATCCGCAGCGGGTCGCCCTTGCCCGCGGCCTTCTCCCACCCGGCGGTCCCCGGGTGGCGGGTCATCTCGGCGTACGCGTAGGCGACCGCCTCCAGCGCGCGGTCCAGCGCGTGCGCGCCACCGGCCTGGAACGCCATCACGAACGCCTGGCCGCTGGTGAACTGCACCGCGTTGGCCAGCTCGAACACGTTGCGGTGCAGCCGGTCCAGGATCTCCAGGCAGACACCGGCCCGGGCCTGCGGGCCCGCGTCGCGCCAGGCGGGCAGCGCGGCGCTCGCGGCGGACACCAGCTGGTCGGCGCCCGCGTGCGGGTAGCGCACGTCCAGCGCCACCCCGAACGGGCTGGCCTCGGTGGCCACCGTGGTGCCGTCACCGGCCTGGTCGAGCGGGAAGTCCCCGCCCAGGTACGCCTCGAAGGCGGCCTTGCCGTCGGCGGCGGCGGTCTCGCCGTACACCCGGGGGCTGGGCGACTCGGGATAGGCCGACCAGTACCCGCGCTCCGCGATGGCGGTCAGCGCCCGGTCGAGGGTCTCGCGGTGCCTGTCGTACAGGGGGTGCGGGGTCTCCGTCATGCCCGCCATCATGCAACAGAAAGGCACCAGATCAGTAGGGGCGTGTCACAACTCAGATCGTCAACTGCCAGTCGACCGAACCGGCGGCGGGGCGGAACCCGAGTTGCTCGTTGATCGCGATCATGTGGCGGTTCACGGCCGCGTTCCAGGTGTCGACGGCCCGCAACGCCGGTTCGTGCGCCAGCGCGTACGCCAGGTTCCCGGCCTTGCAGAGCAGGCCCAGCCGGTGGCCGCGGTGGCCGGGGTCGACGAGGGTGATCTGCTGCCAGGCGTGGTCGGTGCTGCTCGCGTCCAGGCTGAGCTGGGTCCACCCGACCAGGCGGCCGGTCGCCTCGTGCACCGCGCCGGTGTTGTACCGGCGTACGCCCCGGGCGTCCAGCGCCCGCTCCGCGTCCCGCACCCGCGCGGCGTCCACCTGCTCCGGCTCCCAGTCCAGCTCGCCCATCGGCGCGTCGAGCAGCAGCCGGCCCTCCAGGTAGGCGACGTCCGCGACGTACTCCTCGGGCGTGTGGTCGCGCCACCACACCGGCCGGTAGCCGGTCGCCGCGGCGCGCGCGTCGGCCAGCAGCGCGGCGAGCCGGTCACGGTCGAGCCCGGCCACGTCGAGGCGGCGGCGGACGTCGGCCAGCGCCGGCTTGGCGCCCACGGCGGCGGCGAACGCGGCACCGGGGAAGACCCGCCCCTCCTCGCCGGGCAGCGCGGCGACGGTAGCGCCGACCAGTCGTTTGCCGCCGTGCTCCCGCAGCAGCCGGACGCCGTGGTCGTGCAGCGTGCGCCCGATGCCCTGCCGCCGGTACGCCGGGTCCACGGTCAGCTCGACGCTCGCGTTCTCGGTGTTGTCGATCGTGTGCAGGTAGAGCCGGAGCCAGCCGACGGGCTGCCCGTCCAACCGGGCCACCAGCCAGCGCGTGTCGATGCCGGGCATCGGGTGCCGCAGCGGCGCCTCGAACCGCCGCCGGCAGAGGTCGGGCAGGTCCGGCTCGTCGACGGCCTGCGCGCCGCAGGCGATCCGGTAGACCGCGTCGAGCGTCTGCCGGTCGGTCGGATCCAGCGGCGTCACCGTGAGCGTCATGCCACCGAGGGTGCGCCGGACACAGCGAAGAGGCCAGCGGTTTTCCGCTGGCCTCTTCGGACGTTGGTCGGGAGGGACGTCCGCACAACGCCTCCGGCGTTGGGTCGCAAGAACTTGAAAAGTCTCCGGCGGATGCCCTCCCGCACGAAGCATCTTGCGCCGTCCGGTTCCTGCCGTCAAGTCCTTGAGGGCGGTTTTCTGGCACTCACCGCACATCACCGGTTACCCACCGGTCTCACCCGATCCCCCACCCGGGCGAGCCCCACCTCCCCCACCCGGCCACCCCCGCCGACGGCGGTGACCAAGGAGTTCGTGTCACGAAACGGCCCGGCCGGCGACACATACTCCTTGATCACCGCGCAGGTGGCGGAGGACCGGAAGGTCAGGCCAGGAGGCCGGCGTCGCGGGCGGCGCGGAGGCTGGGCTTGATGCGGTGGGTGGGGCCGACCTGGGTGGCCACCGCGTCGAGCGTCTTCAGGCCCTCGCCGGTGTTGAACACCACCGTCTCGGCGGCCGGGTCGAGCCGGCCCGACTCGACCAGCTTGCGCAGCACCGCGACCGTCACGCCGCCGGCCGTCTCGGCGAACACCCCTGTGGTACGGGCGAGCAGCCGGATGCCCGCGCGGATCTCGTCGTCGTCGGCGTAGTCCATCCAGCCGCCGGTACGCCGCACCGCCTCCAGCGCGTACAGCCCGGCCGCCGGGTCGCCGATGTTCAGCGACTTGGCGATGCCGGCCGGCTTGACCGGCACGATCGTGTCGGTGTCGCCGTGCAGCGCGGTGGCGATCGGGTTGCAGCCGGCCGACTGCGCGCCGAACACCTTCCAGCCGCCGGCCGGCGCCTCGACCAGCCCGATCTCGACCAGCTCGGCGAACGCCTTGTCGATCTTGGTGAGAAGTTCGCCGCTGGCCATCGGGATGACCACCTGGGCCGGGATCCGCCAGCCGAGCTGCTCGGCCACCTCGTAGCCGAGCGTCTTGGAGCCCTCCGCGTAGTAGGGCCGGACGTTCACGTTGACGAACGCGGTGTCCTCGAACTCGTCGGTCTCCACCAGCTCGCCGCAGAGCCGGTTCACGTCGTCGTACGAGCCGTCGATGGCGACCAGGTCGCCGCCGTACACAGCGGTGGTGACGACCTTGCCCTGCTCCAGGTCGCCGGGGATGAAGACGATCGACGGCACGCCGGCCCGGGCCGCGTGCGCGGCGACGGAGTTGGCGAGGTTGCCGGTGGAGGCGCAGGCGTAGCGGGCGAAGCCGAGCGCGCGGGCCGCGGTGAGCGCCACCGAGACGACCCGGTCCTTGAACGAGTGGGTGGGGTTCGCGCTGTCGTCCTTGACCCAGAGCGGCGCGGTGAGCCCCAGTTCGGCCGCGAGGTGCGGGGCGGCGACGAGCGGGGTCAGCCCCGGGTCGAGCGTGACCCGGGTGGCCGGGTCCTGACCGGCCGGCAGCAGCGCCGCGTACCGCCAGATGTTGTCCGGACCGGCCTCGATCTGCTCACGGGTGACGGTGGCGAGCGCGGCGGTGTCGTAGTCGACCTCCAGCGGCCCGAAACACTCGTAGCAGGCGTGCTGCGCGGCGAGCGGGTACCGCGCCGAACAGGCACGGCAGACCAGGGCGCGGGCCGGGCTGAGGGTGGTGTCGATACCGGTGGCGACGGGAAGCGTCGACGTCATGTCGAGGAGTTCCTCTCATCTTTCCCCGCATCGCCGGGTGCGGCGGGGACGGAATTGGCACCTGCCCGCTGTCGCTCGTCGTCGAGCGTGCGGGTGGTTGCCGGGGCGTCGTCGGGCCGTATCCCTCAGCCCCTCTGGATGAGGTATTCAGTTGTGCCGCCGAGTCTAGG
This sequence comes from Micromonospora globosa, assembly GCF_000717585.1. Lineage (NCBI taxonomy): Bacteria > Bacillati > Actinomycetota > Actinomycetes > Micromonosporales > Micromonosporaceae > Micromonospora > Micromonospora globosa. The sequence goes on along the minus strand of NZ_JNZR01000017.1, from coordinate 97,284 downwards.
CGCTGCTCACGGCCGCGCCACCTCGGGATCCCACGCTGTGGGCCGGCTCGGCGTCCGACCACCGCGACCGGCTCCACCACAGCGGGCTACCCGGGCCTGCTCGATGCGGTCCTCGCCGAGCGCGGCCGAGTGGCATGATCACCCGATGCGGAGATCGGCGCGCCTGATCGGCGCCCTCACCGGCGTGACGCTGATGGCAGCCTGCGCCCCGGCGCAGGGGCCCGCGGAAGGACTGTCCGATCCGATGCCCACGGCGCCGCCCCGGCCGGGTGCCCCCACGGCCGAGCCGACGCCCGCCGCCACCTGCTCCCCGGAGGGCGTCGCGATCACCGAGCTGGGGGTGAGCGCCGCGATGGGGCTGCGGGCGATGGGCCTGGACCTGCTCAACTGCGGCGACCGGCCGTACGAGCTGCGCGGCTATCCGGCGGTCGCGCTCCGGGACGCCGACGGCGACCCGATCGAGGTGCGGATCATCCCGGGCGCCAAGCCGATCACCTCCGGCTTCGACCACCCGCCCACCCGGATCGTGCTGGCCCCCGGCGAGCGGGCCGGCGCGGCGCTGATCTGGCGGAACCTGGTCACCGACGCGACGGTGCCGGCGACGAACGGCACCGGACTCGACGTCGCGCCGGTGGCCGGCCGGCCGGCGCACCCGGTCGCCCTGGACGGGCCGATCGACCTCGGCAACACCGGCCGGCTGGGCGTCAGTGCGTGGGAGCGCCGCAAGCCCGGCCCGGCCGACACGCCCACGCCGGCCGCCCCGCCCCCGCCCACGACTCCGCCGGTCAATCCGCTGTAGGAACCAGAGCCCGGCACGGGAGCACTCCGACCGGGATCTGGTTCGGCGCGAACGCTCAGACCGGGACCGAGGCCGGCGCGGCGGCGGGCTCGGTCGCGGTGGACCGGCGGCGGGCCAGCAGCGCGTCGAGCGCCCAGTTTCCCGGGCCGAGCACCGCGACCAGCAGGAACGACCAGCAGAAGAGCGCGGCCAGCTCGCCGCCGTTCTGCATCGGCATCAGGTGGTGCGGCTGGTGCACCACGAAGTACGCGTACGCCATCGAGCCGGAGGCGAGCAGCGCGGCCGGCCGGGTGAACAGGCCGACGAGGACCAGCGCGCCGCACACGAGCTGGATCAGCGCCGCCCACCAGCTGGGCCAGGTGGCGAACGGGACGGCACCGCCGGTGGCCGGGTTGCCGCCGAACAGGCCGAAGATCGAGGCGGCGCCGTGGCAGAGGAAGAGCAGGCCGGTGACGATGCGGAACAGGGACAGCACGGGGTCTTTCAGCTGCGCCGGGATCATAGGGAACCTCCTGGTACGGGTGCCGGACGCCGTCCAGGATGGCGGGAGTATTGATTGATGTTAATCGATATCTTTGCAGGCGGGACAATCACATGGGAACGCTCCCATGATATGGGCCGAGGCGCTCCCGTGGTGACCCCGTCCGGGTCACCTCAGCTCGTGACGTCCTTGCGGGTGAAGCGCCAGAAGGCCAGGCCCCAGAACAGCGTGGCGTAGACGACCGCCGAGAACGCGCCCTTGACCACGTCGTCGGTCTGCATCGGCGTCGACAGCAACCCCAGCCAGGCGCTGCTGTAGTGGGTCGGCAGCAGGTTCCGCAGCCCGCCCAGCGCGGTGATCTGGTCCAGGATGCTGGACAGGATCCACAGCAGCACCGCGCCGCCGACCGCGCCGAGCGCGGCATCGGTGGTCACCGACAGCAGGAACGCCAGTCCGGCCACCACCAGCAGCACGACCGCGAGATAGCCGAGCACGCCGAGCAGCCGCAGCAACCCGTCCGCCGGCGCCAGCTCGGCCGAGACCTGGCTGCTCAGCGGCTTCCAGCCGTACCGGAGCGTGCCGGCGAGCAGCGCGGTGCCGGCCAGCAACAGCAGGGCCAGCCCGGAGTACGCGAGCGCGACGACCAGCTTCACCGCGAGCAGCCGGGCCCGGGGCACCGGCACCGCCAGCAGGTAGCGCAGGCTGCCCCAGCTCGCCTCGCTCGCCACCGTGTCGCCGCAGAACAGCGCCACCACCACGACCAGCAGGAACGACGCGGACACCAGGATCGAGAACAGGGTGAAGTTGAGCCCGCCCGACGTGGCCAGGTCGGCCAGGCTGGAGAACTCGCCCCGCCCGCCGCCGTCGTCGTCCCCGGCGTCGAACTGGAACGCCACCAGGATGATCAGCGGCAGCAGCACCATGAACCCCAGCGCGAGCTGGGTACGCCGGCGCGACGCCTGCCGCCGGAACTCCGCGCCGAACGGGAGCGTGGCCGAGGGCCGGTAACCGGCCGCCGCCCCGCCCGCGCCCGGCGCCGCCGTACCGGACGTGCCGCCACCAGGCGACGATGCCACAGACGAACCCGCCATCACCGGTCCCCGCTTCCCCGAGAGTTCTCGCCCACCAGGGCGAGGAACGCGTCCTCCAGGCGGCGCCGGGGCACCACCCGGTCCACCCCGATGCCGGCGCGGACCAGTTCGGCCACCACCTCGCTGCGGGCGGTGCCGTTGGTGTCGACCACCAGCCCGCCCTCGGCGTCGGGCAGCACCCGTACGCCGTCGAGCCGGTCGAGCACCGTACGCGCCGCGTCCGGGTCGCTCACCTCGAACAGCACGCTCGGCGACTCGCCGACGATCTCCTCCACCGGGCCGGACGCCACGATCCGCCCCTTGTTCACCACCACCGCGTGCGTACAGGTCTGCTCCACCTCGGCCAGCAGGTGGCTGGAGACCAGCACCGCCCGGCCGTCGGTGGCGTAACGCTGGAGCACCCGGCGCATCTCGGCGATCTGCGGCGGGTCCAGCCCATCCGTCGGCTCGTCCAGCACCAGCAACTCGGGCAGGCCGAGCATGGCCTGGGCGATGGCCAGCCGCTGCCGCATGCCGTGGCTGTACTTCTTCGTCCGCCGGTGCACCGAGTCGCCCAGGCCGGCGATCTCCAGCGCCTCGTCGAAGTGCGCGTCCTCCCACGGCCGCCCGGTCGCCCGCCAGTACGCCTTGAGGTTGTCCAGGCCGGACAGGTGGGGCAGGAAGCCCGGCCCCTCGACCAGCGCGCCGATCCGGGACAGCACCGGTGAACCCGGCACCAGCCGGTGACCGAAGACGTAGATCTCCCCGGCGGTGGGCTGGGTCAGCCCCATCAGCACCCGCAGCGTGGTCGTCTTGCCCGCGCCGTTGGGTCCGAGCAGGCCGACCACCTGGCCGGGGTGCACCTCGAAGTCCACGTCGGAGACCGCGACGAAGCCGTCCGCGTACTCCTTGCGCAGGTTGCGCACGGCGAGCGGGACGCCCGCGTACTCCGGGTGCACGGAGTCGTCCTGGCGACGGTGCCGGCGGCGGGTGAGCAGCACGACCACGACGAGCCCGGCCACGATCGCGACGAGCAGGCCGGCCAGCGCCCAGCGCCAGATCGCGGCGGTGGTGGGGATCGGCGTGGCGTCGACGGTGGGCAGCGTCAGCGGCCCGTCGGCGAGCGCCACCGTGTGCACGGCCGGTTCGGCGGGCGAGGCGTACGCCTGGTCCGACGTCGCCACCACGAGCCGCAGCCGGTGCCCGGCCTCGACCCGCCGGACGATCCCCGGCAGCGTCACGGTGACCGGCGTGGCCGCGTCGACGGTGGCCGGCAGGCCGGTCAGGCGCACCGGCGCGACCAGGCCGGACGGCAGCGTGGCCGCGCCCTGCGGGTCGACGTCGTAGAGCTTCACGAACAGCACCGCCTCGCCGGTCGGTGAGGCGGCCCTGATCCGCACGGTGGGCGCGCCCACCACGTCGACCGGCTCGTCCAGCGGCGCCGACTCGAAACGGGCGTGCTGGCCGGGGATGTCACCGGCGACGCCGTCCAGCAGCGAGCCGAGCGCGCCCGCGAACGGCACCGAGGAGATCGCCGCCGGGTTGCCGTTCGGCGGTACGGCGACCGGCTGGGGCGGACCGGCGAGCGTCACCTCGCGGCGGTCCTGCCCGGCCAGCCCCGGGTAGTCGGCGGTACGGAAGCCGGTCGCCACCAGGCCCCGGTCGAGCGCGTCGAACCCGGCGATCCGGGAGAACGTGAACGTGTCGCCGGGCGCCGCCCCGTCGCCCTTGACGTAGTGGTCGAGCCACTGCGCGGTCAGGAACTTCACCCGGTCGGAGTCGGAGGTGGGTCCGGAGCCGCCGTCGTGGCCGCCGGTGAACCAGGCGACCCGTACCGGGGTGCCGGCGGCGGCGATGCCCCGGGCGTTGGCGTCCGCCTCGGCCAGCGGGAACAGCGTGTCCGCCTCGCCCTGCACCAGCAACGTCGGCGACTTGATCCGGTCCAGCACGCCGGCCGGCGACGACCGGCGCAGCAGTTCGACCGCCGCCGCGTCGGCCCGGCCGGTGGTGGCGATGCGCAGGTACGCGGCACAGACGTCGGCCGCGAAGCGCCCGCAGGACGGGTCGGCGGCGCCGGCCGGCGCGCGACCGGCACCGGTGCCCGGCCCGGCGCCCGGCTGCGGGCTCGGCGGGCCGGCCGACTCGGGTGCGCCCTCCGGTGCGGCGGCGGTGGCCCCGGAGAGCCCGGCCGGGCCGGATCCGGCGTTCCCGCCGCCGCCGAAGAAGATGCCCGCCCAGCCCTTCTTGAACACGCCGTCGGTGGGCTGCCGGCCGCTGCTCTCCGGCAGGAATGCGCGGGACAGGTCGTTCCAGGTGATCATCGGGACGATCGCGTCGATCCGCTGGTCCTGCGCGGCGAGCAGCAGGGCCAGGCCGCCGCCGTACGAGCCGCCGACCACACCGACCCGGGGGTCGCCGGCCGCGTCGAGGCGGATGTCCGGCCGCTGCGCGAGCCGGTCGAGCAGCCGCTGCGCGTCCCGCACCTCGTAGTCGGGGTTGTCCAGGTGGATCTGGCCGCCGCTGCGCCCGAACCCGCGGGCGGTCCAGGTGAGCACCGCGTACCCGCGGGCGACCAGGTCCTCGGCGTCGGAGCGGACCGAGTCCTTGGTCCCGCCGAAGCCGTGCGCCAGCAGCACCGCCGGCACCCGGTTCGACGACGAGGCGTCCTCCGGCAGGTAGAGCGTGGTGTCCAGGTCGACCGGCTCGTCGCCGGAGGGCCCGGAACGCACTGTCACCAGGGCCGGCTCGGTCCGGAAGTCCGCGCCCTGCGGCCGGGCCACCCAGACCAGCGCGGCGGCGACGAGGACGACCACCACCACTGCGGCGACGATGCGGCGCGGATGGCCGGCCAGGGCGCGCCGGAGCCGCGCGGCGGTTGATCTCATGCGCCACACGGTACGGGCCGACGGCTGAGCATTCGCTGAGATCCGCCGTACGTCTGTCCGGTTGCACCGATCGTCGCGTAGCGTCCGTCATCCGCCAAAGGTCCAGAGCATCCCAGCGGGACGTATTCGGATCATGTGAATTCACATCTACAGGCGCAAACCATCGTCGATGTCATTTCTCGGCGACACGATCACACGCTACGTACCTTTCGCCCTGACGCAGGGTCACCCAAAATGGACTGACGTGAAGCCGACTCATCGGCCGAGGTCTGACGCGCGTCCGGTTCGGCTACTTTTCCGGTCCGGTGCACGGGACTGCGTACGGCGACCTCCCGGGGCACCGATCGCCCCGCCGTCGCCGGAGGAGACACACCATGACAGTCCCCGCGTCGCGGGTTCGCCGGCGGCCCGCCGTACCGGGCCGCACGCTCGCCCTGGTGCTGGTGCTGGCGCTGCTGGCCCCGCTCGGGCTGATCTTCGTCCAGGCCGAACGCGACTTCGCCGACGACCACGACCTGGTGAGCCGGGAGCGGCTCGGCGTCCGCTACCTGCGCGCCCTCGGGCCGGTCACCGACACGCTGGTGGAGGCCCAGGCCATCGCCGTCGCCGAAGGGGCCGTCTCCCGGGCCTCGCTCGCCGCCGCCATCGAGGGCGTCGCGGAGGTGGACAACGCCGTCGGCGACGAGCTGCGCACCCACGAACGCTGGGCCGGGCTGCGGGCCAAGCTGGAGGCGCTGCCGGACCGCGGGATCGGTGACCCCGAGGCCGCGTACCGGGCCTACGGCGAGGCGTCCGACCTGCTCCTGGCCCTCTACCGGAAGGTACGGGAGAGCTCCGGCCTGATCCGCGACCCGCGCTCCGACTCGTTCTTCCTCCAGGACGGCATCGGCGGGGACCTGCCCACCGCGACGGTGCTGGCCGGGCGGCTCGTCGACCTGGCCCGGCTGTCCGCCAAGCGCCCAGCCGCCGAACGCGCGCGGGTCGGCGCGGAGCTGGCCGAGCTGCGCGTCTCCGCGCTCGGTCCCGCCACCGACCTGGTCGCCGACCTGCGCTCGGCGGTCGACAGCTCGGAGAGCACCGACCTGGGCGCCAACGTGCTCACGCCGCTGGACACCTACCAGCGCTCACTGGAGACGTTCGCTGTCTACTCGGCGCCCGGCGCCGGCCGCTCCGCGCCGAGCACCGACCAGCTCACCCGCGCCGGGATCAGCGCGCAGAACGCCGCCAAGCAGCTCCGCACGGTCATCCTCGACCAGCTCGACGCGCTGCTGCGGGAACGACTCGACGCCCTGGAGCGGGACCGGCTGCTGGGCCGGATCGCCGCCGGGGCGGCGGTGGTGCTGATCGCCGGGATCGTCGCGCTGCACGTGGCCGCGCTGCGCCGGGACCGGTCCCGGGCCACCCCGGCACGCCGGGAACCGGCCGAGGCCGGGCCGGCGCCGACTGTCCACCCGGAGCCACCGCTCTCCGCGCCCGGGGCCGACCGCCAGCCGGTCGCGGTGGGGCACGGTGGCGACGCCGACCGGTGGAGGCCGTTCGATGCTGCTCGGTAGGTTACGCATCCGGGGCAAGCTCGCCCTGCTGGTCATCATTCCGCTGCTCAGCATGGTCGGACTCGCCGTACCGGTCGTCATCGACCGGGTCACCGCCGCCCGGGATGCAGCCGACACCGCCGAGACCGTCCGCGTCGCCAGCCGGGTCGGCAGCCTGGTCCAGGACCTCCAGCAGGAACGCCTGCTGTCGGTCGGGCTGCTGCTCGGGCGGGTGAGCCGGACCGAGCTGATCCAGAAGTCGGCCACCGTCGACGACCGGGTCGCGGACCTGCGCGCCGAGACGCTGCCGACGGCGGTCCGCAAGAGCCTCGACGGGGTACGCCGGCTGGAGGACGTCCGCAACGCCACGCTCGGCGGCCGGGCCACACCGCAGCAGATCCTGACCGTGTTCGGCGAGGTCGACACCGCCCTGATCGACGCGCTACGGCTGCCCTTCCAGGTGGACACCGACACCGCGGCCGGACGGCAGGTGCTCGCCCTGGACGCGCTGCTGCGCGTCGACGAGGCACTGAGCTCGTGCACCACGCAGATCGTGCTGGTGAAGGCGACGGGCGATCCGCAGGTGGCCCGGTCGTTCGTGGCCTGCATGGCGGGGCTCAACGTCGACAACCGGCGGTTCCGCAAGCTGATCACGCCGGAGCAGCTGAAGGTGGCCGAGCTGGACGACGCGGCGGTGGCCGCCCGGACCAGCCCGACGTTCCTGGTGGACAGCCTCCGGGATCCGGACAAGGCGATCGCGCCGGTGCCGCTGGACGTGCTGTTCCCGTCGGCCCGGTCGATGATCACGCTGGGCCAGTTCGTGGAGAAGAAGGTCGTCGCGGACGTCATCGCGGAGACCCGCGCCCGGGAACGGGAGGCCCTGACCGCGGCCTGGCTGGTCAGCCTGGCGGCGGCGGCGATCCTGCTCGTCGTGGTGCTGCTGAGCATGACGGTGGCGCGTACGGTGGCCCGGCCGCTGAGCCGGCTCACCCGCTCCGCCGAGCGGGTCGCCCGGGTCACCGAGGCCGAGCTGACCCGGGTCGCCGACGACGAGTCCGAAACGGTCCCCCCGGTACGCCTCGACCCGGTGGAGATCAGCGCCCGGGACGAGATCGGCGACCTGGCCCGCGCGTTCGACCGGGTGCAGCACACCGCCGCCCGGCTGGTCGAGCGGCAGGTCGCCGGGCGGCGCAACGTGGCGCAGATGTTCGGCCACGTCGGCCGGCGTACGCAGAACCTCGTCGGCCGCCAGATCGCGCTCATCGACCGGCTGGAACGGCAGGAGACCGACCCGGGCCGCCTGGAGCACCTCTATCGGCTGGACCACATCTCCAGCCGGCTGCGCCGCAACGCGGGCAGCCTGGTGGTGCTCTCCGGCGCCACCGGCTCGGACGGTCACGTGGCGCCGGTCCCGCTGGCCGACGTGGTCCGGCTCGCGCTCGGCGAGATCGAGGACTACACCCGCGTCGACGTGGAGGTACCGCCCGGCGTGGCGGCGGCCCCCGCCATCGCGGGCGACCTGGTGCTGACGCTCGCCGAGCTGATGGAGAACGCCACCTCGTTCTCGCCGCCGCACACCCGTGTGGTGGTGACCGGTGAGCTGACCGACGGCGGCGCACGACTTGTCGTGGTCGACCACGGCATCGGCCTGACCGAGGACCGGATGACCGAGGAGAACGCCCGGTTCACCCGGCGGGAACGCCTCGACCTCGCCCCGACCGAGGTGCTCGGCCTGTTCGTGGTCGGCCGGCTGGCCCGCCGGCACGGCTGGAGCGTCCGGCTGAGCCACACCCCCGGTAGCGGCGTCACCGCCGCCCTGGAGATCCCGGGCGCCTCGCTCGTGATCCGCCGCCCCGAGCCGGTCGGCGCCGGCGCCGGCCGGGCCGCCGTGCCCGGCACCCGCGAGCCGGAGCCACCGGCCGTCGAGGCGCCGTCCGGCTTCGACGCCGAGCTGCTGACCCGGGCCACGCGCAGCATGTCCAGCGGCGACCCGTGGAACGCCTTCGGCCACCAGGCCGACACCGCGGAGCCGATCGAGGACCAGGGCCAGGCCACCGGCGGTCCGCCGCCGGCCTGGCCGCCGTCGGACACCCGGCCGGCCGGACCGGCGGCGCGTCCCGGGCACGTCTCCCCGCCGACACCGGTCGTCGGCCCGGCCCCGGCCGCTCCCCCGGCCGCCGGGCCGGCGACCGGCCCGACCCTGACGCCGCCGGCCACCCGCCCGGCCCCGGCGCCCGCCGGGTCATCCCCGGTCATGCCGGCGCCGACCGGGCCGAACCCGGTCGGGCCGCCCGCCGGGCGGCCCGGTACCCGCTCGCCGATCCGGCAGCGGGTGCCCGGCGCGAACCTGCCGGCCACCCCGCCCGCCGGCCCGGCCGGACCGGCCACCGGCGGACCACTGATCGGCGTACCGGCGGACCCGTCGAGCGTCCGGGCCCTGGTCGAGGCGTTCCAGGACGGGGTACGGCGGGCCGAGGGCGACGTCGACCACGCGCCCCCGGCTGCGGAACGGCCCCGGCTCAGCCGCCGGGTGCCCGGCGCGAACCTGTCCGTCTCCCCGGCGCAGTCCGTGCCCCCCACCAGCTCCGACCCCGGCGACCCCGTCGAGGTACGCAACCGGATCAGCGAGTTCGAGGCGGGCGTCGCCCGTGCTCTGCGCGAAGTCAGTACCGACCGCCGCTACGAAGAGGACCCATCACGGTGACCAGCCCCTTCCTCCACGAGAACGTCGAACAGAGCACCACCGGCGACCTCAGCCCCGAGGCACGCACCTTCAACTGGCTGCTCGACTCGTTCACCTCCAGCACCGCCGGGGTGATGGAGGCGATCGCGGTCTCCTCGGACGGGCTGCTGATGGCCATGTCCGCGATCAAGGACCGGTCCAACGCGGAACGGCTCGCCGCCGTGGTCTCCGGCATGACCAGTCTCGCCGGGGGCGCGGCGAGCTGGTACGCGCTCGGCGCGCTCAACCGGGTGATCGTCGACATGGCCGAGGGATACCTGCTGATCAGCGCGATCAGCAGCGGCTCGGTGCTCGGCGTCGTCGCCGACCGCACGGCGAACCTGGGCACCGTGGCGTACGAGATGACGCTGTTCGCCGGCCGCGCCGGCGGCGCCCTGAGTCCGCGCCTGATCGCCGAGCTGAAGAACGCCGTACAGCAATGATCCCAGGGGCCGCCGGCGCGGACCCGGAGCCGGAACCCGGCGTCCGGATCCGCCCCTTCCTGCACGCGTCCGCTCCGGTGCCGGAGCCGGACGCGGGCGACGGGGAGCCGACCGGCCCACGCCCCTTCGTGCTGACCTCCGGACGGGTGGACGGCGACCCGGCGATCGGCCTGGAGACCCAGGTCACCGCTCGTCCGGGCAGCACCTCGTGGGCGGTGACCGCCCGGTTGGCCCCGGAGCTGGCGGCGATCGTCGCGATCTGCGCCGAGCCCGTCTCGGTGGCCGAGATCTCCGCCCGGACCCGGATGCACTTCGGGGTGACCCGGGTGCTGGTCGGCGACCTTCGCGCCGCCGGCCATCTCGACGTGCACGTCGCGGACGTCGACGACGCCCTCGATCCCGACATCATCCTGCGAGTGATTGATGGACTTCGTGCGATCTCCTGAATGGCCGGCGGCCGCCACGGGTGGGCCGGCCGCCAACAGCGCCCCGAGCCGCTACGGCGGCCCGGCGCCGCTGATCGGCCGGGCCACGCCACCCCCGCCCACGCCGCCGCTGCCGTACCTGCCGCCGGGTGTGCCGCCGGCCGAACCTGCCCCGATCGTCAGCCGGGTACCGGCGCCCCGGCCGCCGATCCCGGTCAAGATCCTCATAGCCGGCGGGTTCGGGGTCGGCAAGACCACCACTGTCGGCGCGATCTCCGAGATCGCGCCGCTGACCACCGAGGCGGAGATGACCACCGCCGGCATCGGCATCGACGACCCGGGCGGGGTCGCCGGCAAGACCACCACCACCGTCGCCATGGACTTCGGTTGCGTGACCATCGACCGCAGCCTGAAGCTCTACCTCTTCGGTACGCCCGGCCAGGCGCGCTTCGGGTTCATGTGGGACGACCTGGCCCGGGGCGCGCTCGGCGCGCTCGTGGTGGTGGACAGCGCCCGGCTCGACGACTGCTACCCGGCGATCGACTTCTTCGAGCGGTCCGGTCTGCCGTTCGCGGTGGGCGTCAACGCCTTCGACGGCCGGCTGGCCCTGGACCTGCCGTCGATCCGCTGGGCGCTGGCGATCGGCGAGCACGTGCCGCTGGTGCAGTTCGACGCCCGGGACCGCCTCTCGGTACGGGACGCCCTGCTCGTCGTCCTGGACCGTGCGCTGGACCGGGCCACCCGATCCCGGGCAGGCTGAACTCGCAGTCGTTTCGATCCGTTGTCTGGCGAAGGGGTGGACGCCATGAGAGGTGATCTGGACGAGACACTGGCCCGGATGGCACGGCGCGAGGAGGCGCTGCGCCGCCGGGCGCCGATGCCCGGCGAACCGGCCGGGACGCCCGAGCGGGACGTGCCCGTGGAGGCGGCGGACGAGCCGGGCGACGAGCGGGCGGGGCGCGGCGCGTACCGGCTGCGCGGTGGCGAGGCGCCGGTTCGGCGTGACCCGGTCGAGGAGGTCGCCGAGGCGGTCCGGAGGGTGGTGGCGGAGCACCCCGGGCTGGCCGTGACGCTGCGCGTGGAACTGGGCGAGCAGGCGTACCCGCTGCGGGTCTCCTGGTCCGGCGCGGCGGTGACGGTGGGCCCGGCGGCGCCGCCCGCGCCGCCGCCGGCGTGGCCCATGTCGGTGAAGACGGTGCCCGCGCCCGGCCACGACCCGCTGGAATCCGACCCGGCGGCCCGGCTGGCCGAGATGATCCGGCGCGACCCGTCGCTCCTGGACGACCCGGGCCCGCGCTGACCCGGCACCCGATGATCGGGGCGGCTACTGTCGGCGGGTGGCCGAACCCGACCTGACCCTGACCGCGACGCTGCGGCCGGCCGCGCTCGACGCCCGCCGCGGCGTGGTGCGCCTGCATCCCGAGGTGCTCACCGCGCTGGCGCTGCGCCCCGGCGACCCGGTACGCCTGACCGGCCGCCGGGTCACCGCCGGCATCGCGGCCGCCGCCGAGCCGAGCACCAGCGGCGCCCTGCTGCACGCCGACGACCTGCTGCTGGGCAACCTCGGCCTGCGGGCCGGCGGCCAGGTCACTGTGAGCCCGCTGCCGGCGACCCCGGCACGCCGGCTCACGCTCTCCGGCCCGGCCGCTGTGGTCGCCGCGGTCCCGCCGGAGATGCTGCGGCTCGCGCTGCTGGGCAAGGTGGTCACCGCCGGGGACGACGTCTCGCTGCTGCCGCAGGACGTGCTGCCGGACGCCGCCGTGCGCGGCCTGATCGAGGCCGCGCGGCGCAGTCTGGCCAGTTCCGTCGGGTACGCCTGGACGAGCACGCTGCTCACAGTCGTGTCGGCCGAACCGGCGGTCGGCGCGCTCGTCACCATGGACACGGTGGTGGGCTGGGAGCACGGCGCCGCCACCCGCGGCTCCGGCCCGGCGTCCTCGGCCTCCCCCGCGCGGTTCTCCGCCCCCGCCACGCCGCCCGGGACGGAACCCGACGGGGACCTGCTCGGTCCGGAGGACGCGCCCGACGTGGACGAGTTGCCCGGCCTGCGCGCCCAGGCCGAGGAGCTGACCGAACTGCTGGATCTGGGCTTCCACCACCGCGAGGTGCTGGGCCGGCTCGGCACCACCGTGTCGCTCGGTGTGCTGGTGGAGGGCCCGGCGGGCTCGGGCAAGTCCGCGCTGGTGCGTGCCGTCGCCGCCCGGGTCGGCGCGGGCGTACGGCCGCTCTGGGCGCCCGAGCTGGCCGCGCTCAGCAATGACGCGGCGGCCCGCCGGCTGCGCGAGGCGGCCTCGGCGGTACGAGCCGGTGGTCCCGCCGTGCTGCTGGTCACCGACGTGGAGTCGATCGCCCCGGCCGACGAGCCGGGCCCCCTGGCCACGGTGTTCCGCCAGGTGGTGGCCGAGACGCTGCGGGCCGGTGCCGCTGTGGTGTGCACCAGCGGACGCCCCGAGGCGGTGGATCCGGCGCTGCGCGGCCCGGACCTGCTCGCGCTGCGGATCACCGTGCCGCTGCCCGACGCGGCGCTGCGCCGGGAGCAGTTGACGGTGCTGACCCGTGAGGTGCCGCTCGCAGGTGACGTCCGGCTGGACGAGGTGGCCGCCCGTACCCCCGGGTTCGTCGCGGCGGACCTGGCGGCGCTGGTACGCGAGGCAGGGGTACGCGCGGCGCTGCGCCAGAAGACGGCGGAGACGCCGACGGTGGCGATGGCCGACTTCACCGCCGCGCTGGAGGTGGTCCGGCCGACCACGATGTCCGCGTCCACGCTGGAGCTGGCGTCGGTGACGCTGGACGACGTGGGCGGGCTGCACGAGGTCAAGCAGACGCTCACCGAGTCGGTGCTGTGGCCGCTCACCTATCCGGACACGTTCGCCCGGCTGGGCGTGACGCCGCCGCGCGGGGTGCTGCTCTACGGTCCGCCCGGCTGCGGCAAGACCTACCTGGTGACCGCGCTGGCCGGGTCCGGGCGGGCGAACGTGCTGTCGGTGAAGGGCGCGGAGCTGCTCTCGAAGTGGGTGGGTGAGAGCGAGCGGGCGGTCCGGGAGCTGTTCCGCCGCGCCCGCCAGGCCGCACCCACGCTCGTCTTCCTCGACGAGGTGGACGCGCTGGCCCCGGTACGCGGGCAGGCCACCGACGGCGGTACGACCGACCGGGTGGTGGCGGCGCTGCTGACCGAACTGGACGGGGTGGAGGCACTGCGCAACGTGGTGGTGGTCGGCGCGACCAACCGCCCCGAACTGGTCGACCCGGCGCTGCTGCGTCCCGGCCGGCTGGAACGGCTGGTCTACGTGCCGCCGCCGGACGGCCCGGCGCGTACGGAGATCCTCCGCGCCTCGGCCCGGGACGTCCCGCTCGCGCCGGACGTGGACCTCGACGCGCTCGGCGCGGAGCTGGACGGCTTCTCCGCCGCCGACTGCGCCGCGCTGATCCGGGAGGCGGCGCTGGCAGCCATGCGGGAGTCGCTGAGCGCGAGCACCGTGACCGCCGCGCACGTCGAGGCGGCCCGGAACCGGGTCCGCCCCTCCCTGGACCCGGTGCAGCTCGCGCACCTGGAGTCGTACGCCACCGGCCGGTCCTGACGAACCGGCCCGCCTCCGGTCAGCGCTCGTCGCGGCGGCGGGCGGCCGGGCGGCGGGGCCGCTCCGGGACACGGCGGCGGCGCTCGGGTTCGCGCTGCCCGCGTGCCGTCCGGCTGCGGGCACGCTCCGGCTCGGTCAGGACCGGCTCGTCGGCGTACTCGTCGTCGTCGAAGTCGTTGCCCTCGTCGTAGGCGGCGTACTCGTCGTCGGCCGGCCCGGCGTCTCCCCGCTCCTCCCGGAGCGCGGTCTCGTGGTCCTTGACGACCTGGGAGTCCTCGATCTCGCCGCGCCAGCCCTCGACCGCGTCCGGGTCGAGCACGGTCCGGGTCATCACGTGCCGGACGAAGTGCTTCAGCTCCAGCCGGACCCGCCGGCCCTGCGCCCGCCACAGGTTGCCGGTGTGCTCGAAGAAGCCCTGCGGGTGGTACTCCAGCACGACCAGGATCCGGGTCAGCTCCGGGGCGACCTCGTGGAAGCTGACGGTGCCGTCGACCGAGCCCTTCTCGCCCTTCGACCGCCAGTGGACGAGCCGGTCCGGGATCTGCCGGACGATCGTCGACTCCCAGCTCCGGTGCGACCAGAGCACCTGCGCCTTCCAGGTCATCTTCTCGTCGGCGTCGCAGTCGGCCTGCTCGACCTTCTTCATGAAGCTCGGGAAGTCGCCGAACGTCGTCCACTGGTTGTAGGCGACCCGGACCGGCACGCCGACCTCGATGGTCTCGACGATATTGGTGACCTTGAGCTTCTGGCCGCCGTCCCGGCCACCCTTGCGACCGAACGCCGCCATCAGCTTCTCCTTACCGCCGGCCAGGCCGGCATGGAACATCGCCCTCACCGGGGAGGCGCCCTCGGCGAGCCGTTGCGCGCCGGTGGCGGCGGCGACCAGGCCAGGGTCGCCGCCCTGCTTCGCGTACTCGCTCAGCCGCCCGGTGGCGTCGGTGACCCGTTCGGTGACCACCTGCACGGCCCGCTCACCGAGCGCGGAGGCGAGGTTGCGCAGCTCCCCGCCGATCTGGTCGCGGGCCCGGTCGGCCAGGCTGCCCGTCGCCACGGCTCACCGCCCCCGATCGGCTCGGGCCGGCACCGGCGCGCCGGGCTGGTCGTCCAGTTCCTGCTCCTCGTCCGGCGCGGAACGCTCGGCGCCCGGCCCGGAACGGTCCTCGTCCGACGCGGAACGCCCGGCGTCCGGCCGGCCCGTACCCGCCTTGCGGCGCAACGCACCGGCGCCCTCACGCAGTCGTCCGCCGATGGCGTCGATGCCGTTGCCGGCGGCGGCGGTCGCGGCCGCCCGGCCCGCGGCCACCAGCGGCGGTGCCAGCCCGCCGAGGTTGCGCAGCTGCGGGTTCGCGGCCATCAGGTCCGCGCCGAGCTGCTTCAGGCCGCCCGGGCGCCGGCTGGCCCGCCCGGCGGCGACCGCCGCGGCGAGCGTCAGCGCGGTACGCATCTTCTTCCGGCGACCCAGCAGGTAGCCGAGACCGACGGCGAACGCCACCCGTGTTCCGCTCTTCATCCGCTCTCCTCCGCGCTCCCCGGGAAAGTCAGGTCCCGGAGACGCGGGCAGTACCCGTCACCCCCTCGGCAAAACACTTCCGTGCAAGCACGAAACCACCCACCGAGGCGACTCTGAGCAGGAGAAACGTGATCGGGGAAGGAAGCGGGTCAGCGGATCGGCAGGGCCGAATCCAGGGACATCCGGGCGTGCAGCACTCCGTCTTCCTCACGCAGTTCCGCGCCGCACTTACGCAGCACCGAGATCGCCCCCGCGTTGTCCGGCGTGGTGTTCGCGACCACCGTGTGCATCCCGGCCCCGGCGGCGATGTGCAGCAACTGCCGCAGCGCCGCGGCGCCCAGGCCCCGGCCCCGCGCGGACCGGCCGAGCCACATGCCGGTCTCCACTGTTCCCGGCTCGTCCCGGCGGGTCATCCGCACCATGCCGACGACCTCACCGCCGGAGACGATCGCGTACATGGCGGTGCCGGTCGGGCCGTTCAGCCCGCCGAGGCTGGCGCGGTGAAACTCGCGGAACGCGTCGCGGCGGGCCAGCGACCAGCCCGCGGGGGCGTCCACCGGAGGCATGACGTCCTCCGGTTCCGCCTCGGCCGCCGCTACGGAGAGCAACGGTTCCAGGTTCCGTTCGTCCACCGGCTCCAGCCGTACAGCACCCGTCACGTCGCGCAGTCTGCCGCGCGTGGTCCGGGTCGTCCACCCCTTTGGGGAGGGATTGCCGCTATGGCCGACCGCCTCGTCCGGTCGTACCCCCGGGGTGTTCCCGCCTCACGCTGCGTTGTCATCCGACCGGTCGTTCCGACGTGAGCGTGCTCACGCCGAAGGGCCGAACTCGCAGAGCACAGCCGAGGCGTCGTCGGTGCGCTTGTGCCGCCGCAGCCGGTCCGGGTGGTCCCGCTCGGCAGCGCGGACCCGGTCGATCAGCCCTTCCGGACCCTCCACGGTGAGCACCTCCAGCAACCCGGCCCAGTCGAACAGGCCGAACTGGTCGACAGCGCAGGAGGCGCCGTCGCTGAGCAGCGCGGCCCGGCGCAGCGCCCCCGGACCGCGCAGCGGAAGCGTCCCGGTGAGCGCGTGGTAGGCCGCGTCCGGGTCGCTCGCCGCCGCCCAGTAGCCGTGGGTGCGGTTCATCCGGGTCCGCTGCACGGTCGTCGCGCGCCGGAACCGGGTCACCGGGTCGGTCTCGCCGTCCGGCAGTGCGGCGACGCTGCGGCGCAGGTCCGCCACCGCGTCGGCCAGCCGGTCGTCGGTGACCACCTCGATCCCCTGGTCGGTGTCGAGCACCAGCGGGCTGTCGCAGAGCACCAGGTAGTCGACCCGGTCGCCGCCGGCCCGCAGCAGGCAGACGGTGGACGACGGGGTGCCGGGATGGTCGAGGTCGCACGTCCCGCCGTGGTCGGCCCGTACCGCGAGGATCGCCGCCGCGAGGCTGCTCATCAGCGTGGCGGCGGGGCGGGCCGCGACCGCCAGGCCGATCCGGGCGGCCAGGTGGCGGACGTACCAGGCGGGGCCGTGCGCGCAGCCGGTGTCGAAGCCCTCGGGCACCGTGGCCCCGTCGAGGACGCCGACGAGCGGGCCGAAGCGGAAGACCACGTCCTCGTTCTCCGGCCGGCCGGGGGCCGGGTCGGAGGCGGAACGCACCCGCATCACCGGCGCCTGCGCGGCCGGGCGGGCCGGGCTGCTGCCGATCGCGTACCGGCGGTCTGGTGCCCCCATCGTCGGCCTCCGTTCGTCGTCGCCGGCCGCCTACCCGGACCGCGCCGGGTCATCCGCCGCCGACCCGATCGTGGTAACCGTGCGTCATCTTCTCCGGACCTTCGGTAGCGTCGGACGCGACCGGGTCGGTCCCGGTGACAGGGGGTACGAGATGTTGGAGCGGTTGCACGAGGGCGGCGTCCGGGCGGAGCACGCCTACCTCGCCGGGTTCGTCAGCATCGGCCTCTCGATGACCAGCTGGTTCCTCTCCAAGCACATGGAGCGCGCCGGGGTGGCGCGGGCGGACCGCTGGGGCATCTTCATCGGCGAGTGGGCCCCGACGTTCTTCGCCATCGGCAACGGGTTGCGCACGTACGAGAAATGACGCCGGTCAGCGGCGCCGGTTACGGGCACGCGACGAGCGCAGCCGACGCAGCCGGCCGATCAGCACCGGCTCGGCGGCGAGCGCGGCCGGCTGGTCGAGCAGGGCGTTGAGCAGCTGGTAGTAGCGGGTTGCGGAGAGCCCGAACGTGTCCCGGATGGCCTGTTCCTTGGCGCCGGCGTGCTTCCACCACTGCGCCTCGAACGCGAGGATCCGCTGCTCCCGCTCGGTCAGGCCGGCCGGCGTCGTGCCTACAGCGGCCGCCTCCGCCGCGTCTGGACCGGCCTGCTCGACCGGGGCGGCGGACTCGACGGGCGGCGAGGCGGGCCCGGCCGTGGCGGGCTCGGCGGGCCGGGCGGACTCCGACGGCTCCGACGGTGCGGTGGACTCGACGGGCGGAGCGGTGCGCGGTGGCGGAACGGTCCCGCCCGCGTGGCGCGTACCCGCTGCCGGGCCGGACCGGTCGACGGCGGCCCGCTGCGAGGCGTCGGCGGACATGGCGCTCCTCTCCGACGGCGGGTGACCGGCACGCGGAGCGCGCCGGCCGGGGGAGCCCCAGCGTAACCAGGGCCGCCCCCGGCCGCATCGGACGCGGGGTCCGCGCCGCCGGCACCGGCCGGCGGCGCGGACCAGGTCAGGCGATGTCCCGCCGGCGCATCGTCCAGAACGCGGCCGCCAACGCGCCCACCAGCGCCACGCCGAACACCACAGCCGACTGCTGCCAGGTGACCACGTATGTCGCAGGCTCGCAGGCGCCCTGGGAGAACTGGCAGGTGTCGTAGTCGAACAGTTCCGCCTGCTTCAGGAACCACGACTGGGCGTACGTGGACAGCACGTACCGGTCACCGAACTGGACCCCGAGCACGGCGACCGCGATCCGGATGCCGATCTCGCTCACCGCGAAGATGCCCACCGCCGCGCCGAGCGCCATCGCCGTGTGCCGGCCGAGCGAGGCCAGCGCGAACCCGACCGCCGCCACGAGCAGCGTCATCCCCAGCGCCCGCAGACCGTCCAGCCCGATCGACTGCCACACTCCGGCGGTCATCTTCGCGGTGCTGCCGCGCAGGCTGGCGATCAGCCAGAACGCCGCCGTCCAGAGCGCACCGAGCACCACGGTCAGGCCGAACACGGTGGTGAGCAGGGCGGCCAGCTTCGTGCCCAGCACGGTCAGCCGTTTCGGCCGCCAGAGCAACAGGTTCATCATTCCGCCGGTGTTCCACTCGGCGCCCACGAAGGAGGCGCCGACGATGAAGCCGAACAGCGCCACGGAGGCGGCGAACACGGCGATGAACAGGGGGAACTCGGCCCGGAAGTCGAACTGGTACGGCAGGTACCACTTCGCCTCGAACATGTCGGGCTGCGGCTGGTAGTCCTTGCCGCAGTTCGGGCCGTACCGTTCCTCGGTCTTCTCGCCGCGCGCCTGGGCCGCCTCGCACTCCGCGATGGTGCGCTTCCATTCCGTCATCGCGGACTGGTAGTCGTTGTTCGCCTTGGCCTCGGCCTCTGCGACCACGACGGGCGAGAGCTTCTCGCTGGAGAAGCTGAACGCGGTCGCGACGGTGGCCAGGCCGAGCACCAGCAGCACGAGCATCAGCCGGGTCACCCGGCGCTTGCCGAGCCGGCGCAGCTCGGTGACGAACAGGCTCATGCGCCCCAACCTCCTGCGGTGCCGGTCTGGTCGACCTTGGCGGACTGATCGACCTGACGGTGCTGGCCGGGGACCGGCGCGGTGGCGGTCAGTTCGAGGAAGACGCTCTCCAGGTCGACAGCGACCGGGGTTAGCTCGCTGACGTACAGGCCCTGCTCGGCGAGGAGCCGGCTGACGGTGGCCGGCTTGTCCACGCCGGACAGCATCAGGTGGTCCGGCTCGGCGGCCACGTGGACCCCGGCCCGGGTGAGCGCGTCGGCGGCCTGGGGCAGGTCGCTGACCGCCTCCAGGCGTACCCGCACGGCGCCCTGGGAGTGGGCCGCGAGCACCTGGTCGACCGGACCGAACGCGACCCGGCGGCCGAGCGAGATGATGGTGACCGAGTCGCAGATGAGCTGGATCTCGCCCAGGATGTGGCTGGAGAGCACCACTGTCATCCCGGCCTCGGACAGCTCCCGCATCAGCCCGCGCATCTCCCGGATGCCGCCCGGGTCGAGGCCGTTCGCCGGCTCGTCGAGGATCAGCAGCTTGGGGTTCTTGAGCAGCGCGGAGGCGACCGCGAGGCGCTGCTTCATGCCGAGCGAGTAGGTCTTGACCCGCTCGCCGGCCCGGTCGCGCAGCCCGACCAGTTCCAGCACCTCGTCCACGCGCTGCTTGGGCAGCTCACCGGCTTGGGCGAGCAGGCCGAGCGTGTCCCGCGCGGTGAAGTGCGGGAAGAACTGCGGACTCTCCACGATGGCGCCGACCTGCCCGGCGACCGCCGGCAGCGCGTGCGGCAGCTCCTGGCCGAGGATGGCCATCCGGCCGCCGTTCGGCTTGATCAGGCCGAGCAGCGTCCGCAGCGTGGTGGTCTTGCCCGAGCCGTTCGGGCCGAGGAAGCCGTGCACCTGGCCGGCTTCCACTCGCATGTCGAAGCCGTCGAGCGCGTGGCGAACCCCGCGTTTCCGGCTTCGGTACGTCTTGCGGAGACCTTCGATCTCCAGGACAGCCGACACAGCTGACCTCCCCCGATAAGTAGGCGTCAGCGACACCATACGCGGTATGCACCGGAAGGCAATACCCGGTATGCAGTGTCGGCGCGTTAAAAGGGGGCCCCTCCTCTACCGCAGGCGTTAAGAAGGGGCCCTTCCTTGCACGTCAGGCGCAGACGACGTGGACGCCCGCCTCACGGAACGCCGCCACCACGTCCGGCGACGCGCCGGAGTCGGTCACCAGCGTCTCGACCCGGTCCACCGGGCAGATCCGGGCGAACGCGTGCCCGCCGAGCTTCGACGAGTCGGCTATCACGACGACCCGCTTGGCCCGGGCCACCATGAGGCTGTTCATGGCCGCCTCGCCCTCGTGGTGCGCGGCGGCGCCGAGCTGCGGGTCGATCGCGTCCACGCCGAGCAGCGCCACATCCAGCGTGACCTCGCGCAGCAGCGCCCCGCCGAGCGGGCCGACCAGTTCGAACGACTTCGGCCGGACCACGCCGCCGGCCACCACCACCTTCATCCGCGAGCGCACCAGCAGCTCGTTGGCGATGTTCAGCGCGTTCGTGACCACTGTGAGCTGGGCGCCCTCGGCGCTGGTGTTGAGATCGGGGCGGACGGCGAGCGCCCGCGCCACCTCGGTGCTCGTGGTGCCGCCGTTGAGACCGACGACGGTGCCCGGCGACACGAGCGCGGCGGCGGCGGTGCCGATCCGCTGCTTCTCGGCCGAGTGCTTCGCGGTCTTGTAGCGCAGCGGCAGGTCGTAGGAGACGCCGTTGGCGACCGCGCCACCCCGGGTACGGGTGATCATCTGCTGCTGGGCGAGCTGGTCGAAGTCGCGCCGGATGGTGGCCTGGGAGACGTCGAGCCGCCCGGCCGCCTCCTCGACGCTGACCCGGCCGCTGTCGGTCAGCATCTCCAGCAGCGCGTTCCAGCGCGCGTAGCGGTCCACCGCGGGGCCCTCCCCAGACTGTGCGTGAACGGTGATCGGTTGCGTGCACACTAGTGCGCGAAACTAGGTCCGCGCAAAACCCTGCGCTGCGCGAACGGGGAGACGGTTGCCACGGCCACCAGGTTTCACGCAGAATGACGCGCGAAAGGCGGCCGTATCGCGCCGTATTGCGCAAGGTCTCCCCTGGGGAGGAGTTGTCATGGCGTACGTGCACGCGGAGATCGCGAGCCAGCCCGACTGCTGGCGGGAGGCGGCGCGACTCGCCCCGACCGTCGCCGAGCACCTGCCGCGCCCCGGCGAGCGGGTCGCCGTGGTCGGTTGCGGCACGTCGTGGTTCATGGCGATGGCGTACGCCGGGCTGCGCGAGGCCGCCGGCCAGGGCGAGACCGACGCCTTCCAGGCCAGCGAGTTCCCGGCCGGCCGGAACTACGACCGGCTGATCGCGATCACCCGCTCCGGCACCACCACCGAGGTGCTCGACCTGCTCACCGCGTTGCGCGGGCGGATCCCCACCACGGTCCTGGTCGGCGACCCCGACTCGGCCGCCGTCGCGCTCGCCGACGCCACGGTCGCGCTGCCCTTCGCCGACGAGCGGTCGGTGGTGCAGACCCGCTTCGCCACCACCGCGCTGGCGCTGCTCCGCGCCCACCTCGGCGAGGACCTCGGACGGCTGGCCGCCGACGCCGAGGTGGCCGTACGCGCGCCGCTGCCGATCGACCCGGCCGGCATCGAGCAGGTCACCTTCCTCGGTCGCGGCTGGACCGTCGGGCTGGCCCAGGAGGCCGCGCTGAAGTGCCGCGAGGCGGCCACGTTCTGGGCCGAGGCGTACCCGGCCATGGACTACCGGCACGGCCCGATCTCGGTCGCCGCGCCCGGCCGGCTGGTCTGGGCGCTCGGCGAGATCCCGGACGGCCTGCCCGAGGACGTGGCCGCGACCGGCGCCGCTTTCGTGCACAGCCGCACGCACGGCTGGCGCACGGTGCTGACGAGCTGGTCGGCCGGCCGCAACCCGGTCGACCCGATGGCCGACCTGATCCTGGCCCAGCGCTTCGCGGTCGCGCTCGCCACCAGCCGCGGCCTCGACCCGGACGCGCCGCGCCACCTGACCCGGTCCGTGGTCCTGGCATGAGCGAACGCACCGAGCGCAGCGAGGGCCGTGAGCGCATGCGAAGCCGGCACGGCATGAGCGAACGCACCGAGCGCAGCGAGGGCCGTGAGCGCATGCGAAGCCGGCAGACGGCGTGAGCGCAGGCGACGAGGTCGTCGTCGCGCTGGACGTGGGCGGCACCGGGATGAAGTGCGCCCTGGTCCGGCCGGACGGCACGACTGTGCACACCGAACGGCACGCCACCGACGCGCAGCGCGGCCCGGAGGCCGTGGTCGGCACCATCCTCGACGTGGCCGAAGGGCTCGCCGGCAAGGCCCGCGCCGACGGCCGTACCCCGGTGGCCTGCGGCATCGCCGTACCCGGGGTGGTCGACGAGGCGCGCGGCGTCGCGGTCTGGTCGGCGAACGTGGGCTTCCGGGACGTACCCCTGCGGGAGCTGGCGGGCACGCGGCTGGGACTGCCGGCGGCGCTCGGCCACGACGTGCGGGCGGGCGGTCTGGCCGAGGCCCGGCTCGGCGCCGGACGGGACGGCGGGCATGTGCTGTTCGTCGCGATCGGCACCGGCATCGCCGCCGCCCACGTGGTCGACGGGTCGGCCGCCACCGGCGCGCACGGCGCCGCCGGGGAGATCGGCCACATCCTGGTACGCCCCGGCGGCCCGCGCTGCGGATGCGGGCGGACCGGCTGCCTGGAGGCGGTGTCGTCGGCGTCGGCGATCGGGCGCCGGTACGCCGAGCTGTCAGGCGCGCCCACCACCGCCGCCCAGGTGGCCGACCGGGCGGCCGCCGGTGAGCCGCTCGCCGTGGAGGTGTGGCAGGAGGCGGTCGAGGCCCTCGCCGACGGACTCGCCACCGGGCAGGCGCTCTACGATGTCTCGACAGTGGTGCTCGGCGGCGGGCTGGCCCAGGCCGGTCCCCGGCTGTTCGACCCGCTGCGGACGGCGTTGCGCGAGCGGCTGACGTTCCACCGCGAGCCGCGCCTGGTCGCGGCCGACCTCGGTGACGAGGCCGGCTGCCTGGGCGCCGCCCTGCTGGCCCTGGACACCCTGGCGAAGGAGAGTCGATGACCCGGCGCGTGACCGGCAAGGTGGTGACCCCGACCGGCGTCATCCGGCAGGGTTGCGTGGAGATCGCCGACGGGCGGATCACCGCTGTCGCCGAGTATCCGTCGGTGCGCGACGGCCACTGGATCGTGCCGGGCTTCGTGGACATGCACACCCACGGCGGCGGCGGGCACACGTTCACCACCGGCGACGCGGAGTCGGCCCGGCAGGCCGCCGCGTTCCACAGCGGGCACGGCACCACCACGCTGCTGGCGAGCCTGGTCAGTTCCCCGTTCGAGCTGATGCGCGACGCGACCGCCGCCTACCGTCCGCTGGTGGAGTCCGGCGTGCTCGCCGGCGTCCACTTCGAAGGCCCGTACCTGTCCGCCGACCGTTGCGGCGCACAGAACCCGGAGTTTCTGCGCGACCCGTCCACCGCGGAGCTGACCGAGCTGATCGAGCTGGGCGGCGGCGCCGTACGCATGGTCACGATCGCTCCCGAGCGGGACGGCGCCACCAAGGCGATCGAGCTGCTGGTGTCGCACGGCGTGGTCGTGGCGGTCGGGCACACCGACGCCACCTGGGAGCAGACCCGGGCGGCGGTGGCCGCGGGCGCGACGGTCGGCACCCACCTGTTCAACGGGATGCGCCCGGTGCACCACCGCGAGCCCGGCCCGGTGGTGGCGCTGCTGGAGGCCCCGAACGTGGTGTGCGAGCTGGTCGCCGACGGGGTGCACCTGCACGACGGCATGCTCGGCTTCGCCACGTCGGTGGCCGGCCCGGAGCGGGCCGCGCTGATCACCGACGCGATGGCCGCCGCCGGGATGCCGGACGGCGAGTACGAGCTGGGCGGCCAGGCGGTCACCGTGTCCGGTGGGGTGGCCCGGCTCAGCCGTGACGGCGCGATCGCCGGCAGCACGCTCACGATGGACGCGGCGCTGCGGCACGCGGTCGGCGCGGGTGTGGCCCTGCCGGACGCCTGCCGGATGGTCGCCACCACCCCGGCCCGCGCGATCGGCCTGGGCGACCGGGTGGGCGCGCTGGTCGCCGGGCTGCGCGCCGACCTGGTGATGTTGGACGACGACCTGAACGTGGTGCGGGTGATGCGCGGCGGTGACTGGGTGGAGTGATCCGCCCCCGCCGTCAGGCGCTCGGCACCTCGACGCCGAGCACCGCCTGCTCGTCCGGCCGGTGCACGAGCACGTCGGCCAGGTACGACTGCACCGCCCGGCGCATCCCGACGTCCCGCCCGGCCTGCTCGGAGAGCAGCCACTTGTGCTCGATGATCTGGGCGAACAGCTCCTGCGGCTCCAGCTTGTTCCGCAGGTGCGCAGGCACGGCCCGGACCACCGGCTCGAAGACCTCGGTCAGCCAGCGGTGCGCCGCTTGCTGCTCGTCGGTCAGGTCGCTCTCCAGCCGGTAGGCGTCGAGGTCGTTGAGGAGCCTGCGGGCCTGGTTCTCCTCGGCATCCAGGCCGGTCAGGCGCAGCAGCCGCCGGGTGTGGTAGCCGGCGTCCACCACCTTCGGCCGAACCAGGTAGCGACCGTTGTCGACTGTCGACATGGCCACCTCGGCCACGTCGAAGCCCAGCTCGTTGAGGCGGCGGATGCGCCCCTCGATGTCGTGCCGGGCGGCGCGCTCGACCTGCTGCTCGTAGGTGATCTCGTGCCAGAGCCGCTCGTAGCGCTGCACGACCTCCTCGCAGACCACCTCCGGGTCGATCGACTCGTGCAGCAGGCCGGCGGCCTGGAGGTCGAGCGCCTCGCCGAAGATGTTGACCCGGGCGATCTCCAGGTCCTCGCCGCGCTGGCCGTTCGACAGCGACGGGTGCAGCGCGCCGGTCTCCGCGTCGACCAGGTACGCGGCGAACGCGCCCGCGTCCCGCCGGAACAGCGTGTTCGACAGCGAGCAGTCGCCCCAGAAGAAGCCGGTCAGGTGCATCCGCACGATCAGCGCGGCCAGCGCGTCGAGCAGCCGGTTCATGGTCTCCGGGCGCAGCGTGTTGGAGAACAGCGCCCGGTAGGGCAGCGAGAACTGGAGGTGCCGGGTGATCAGCACCGGGTCCAGCGGTTCGCCGTCGTCGGTCTGCCGGTCGGCCACGATCGCGATGGCCTCGACCGACGGGAAGTCGATCCGCTCCAGCGCCCGCAGCAGGTCGTACTCGCGCTCGGCGACCCGCTCGCCGGTCTCCTTCACCGCGTAGACGTACCCGCCGAGCCGGACGAACCGCACGATGTGCCGGGAGATGCCCTGCGGCAGCGCCACCAGGTGTTCGGCAGGCCACTGCTCCAGCGGTGTCGACCAGGGGAGGTCGAGCAGCGCCGGGTCGACGAGAGCCGAGGTGATCCGCACGGCAACCAGTGTGACCGCTGACCCCCGCGCCGCGCTTCCCTTCGTGGTTGGGCACACAGCCGCCGATGCCCGCGCCGCCCCCGCCGCCGGCGGCGGCCGGTAGCGTGGTCGCGTGCGTCAGACCTCGGGGGTACGCGGTGACCTGCGGCTGCGGCCCGTCCGGCCGGCCGGGTGGTGGTTCGACCTGCTGCTGCTCGCGGCAGTGGTGGCGCTGACCGTCGCGCTCGCCTCCGGTCACCTGTTCGGCCTCGACCGGGCGGTGGCCGACTGGTCCGACGAGAACCGCCCGGCCGCCGCCCGCTGGGTGGCGATGACGCTGAACCTGCTCGGCCAGGGCACGCCGCTGACGCTGCTCGCGGCCGGGCTGGGCGTGCTGCTGGCGTGGCGGCTGCGCTCGGTGCGGCCGCTGCTGCCGCCGGTGGCCGGGTTCGTGCTCACGTTCTTCACGATCGGCCCGCTGAAGGTGTGGACGGCCCGCCCGGCGCCGAGCGCCTCGGTCAAGGAGCCGTTCCTGTCGCCCGAGCAGACGCTGCCGCTGTTCCAGCACGACCTGCCGGTGCGTTTCGCGCAGTCGTACCCGTCGGGGCACGTCGCCAACTCGATCGTCTGGTACGGCGTCCTGGCCCTGCTGCTGGCCCCGCTCGTGCGTACGTTCGGCCGCACAGTGCCGCCCCGACTGGTCACAGTGGTCCGGGTGGTGCCACCGGCGGTGGTCTTCTGCACCACCGTCTACCTGGGCTGGCACTGGCTGACCGACTCGGTCGCCGGGCTGCTGCTCGGCCTGCTGCTGGACCGCCTGCTGCACCGGGTGCCCTGGAACAGCCTGCCGCTGCCGGCGCGGCTCCACGGCTGGGCCCGGCCGGCGGAGCATCTCGACTAGCAGTCCGCCTCTTGTCTCGGCGTATCGACACCGGTATACATTTAGCAACCTTAACAGTTAAGTTTGTTAAATGTAGGAGGTGCGCGTGCTGGCGAGACGAATCAGCCGCTGGCTGTCGGCCGGCGCCGCCGGTCTGCTGACCGCGATGACGGCGGTGGTCGTGGCCGCCCCGGACGCCCGGTCGGCCGCCGCCGACGACGAGGCGTGCCGGCCCGACGGGCTCTACCGCACGCCCGGGGTCTCGGTGCCCTACTGCACCGTCTACGACACCGCGGGCCGGGAGAAGATGGGTGCGGACCACACCCGCCGGATCATCGGCTACTTCACCAGCTGGCGGACCGGCCGCAACGGCGCCCCGGCCTACCTGGTGAACCAGATCCCCTGGCAGAAGGTCACCCACATCAACTACGCGTTCGCCCACGTCGACGGCGGCAACCGCATCTCCGTGGGCGACCCCGGCGCCCCGGACAACCCGGCGACGAACATGACCTGGCCCGGCGTGGCCGGTGCCGAGATGGACCCGGCCCTGCCGTACACCGGGCACTTCAACCTGCTCAACAAGTACAAGAAGCAGAACCCCGGAGTCCGCACGCTGATCAGCGTCGGCGGCTGGGCCGAGACCGGCGGCTTCATCGACGACAGCGGCAACCGCATCGACTCCGGCGGCTTCTACCGGATGACCACCACCGGCACCAACACGGTGAACACCGCCGGCATCAACACGTTCGCCGACTCGGTGGTGACGTTCCTGCGCACGTACGGCTTCGACGGGGTGGACATCGACTACGAGTACCCCACCTCCAACAACAAGGCCGGCAACCCGCTCGACTTCGCCCAGGCCGACGCCAAGCGGGCCGGTCTCAACGCCTCGTACCAGGTGCTGATGCGCACGCTGCGCGAGAAGCTCGACCGGGCCGCCGCCACCGACGGCAGGCACTACCTGCTCACCGTGGCCGCGCCCGCGTCCGGCTGGCTGCTGCGCGGGATGGAGTCCTACCAGGCGTTGCAGTACCTCGACTACGTCAACGCGATGTCCTACGACCTGCACGGCGCGTGGAACCACTTCGTCGGGCCGAACGCGGCGCTCTACGACAACGGCGACGACGCCGAGCTGGCCGCGGGCGGCGTGTACGGCGCCTACTCCGGCATCGGCTACCTGAACACCGACTGGGCGTACCACTACTTCCGGGGCGCGCTGCCCAGCGGCAGGGTGAACATCGGCGTGCCCTACTACACCCGGGGCTGGCAGGGCGTCACCGGTGGCACCAACGGCCTGTGGGGACGGGCGGCGCTGCCCGACCAGACCAAGTGTCCGGCCGGCACCGGCGGCTCGATCGGCTCCACCACCCCCTGCGGCAACGGCGCGGTCGGCATCGACAACCTCTGGCACGACCTCGACGCCGCCGGCAACGAGGTGCCCGGCGGCGCCAACCCGATGTGGCACGCGAAGAACCTCCAGGCCGGCATCACCGGCGACTACCTGGCCGGATACGGCCTCACCCCGGCCACCGACCCGGCCGACCGGATCAGCGGCAGCTACGCCCGTAACTACTCGGCCGCGCTGGTCGCGCCCTGGCTGTGGAACGCGGAGAAGAAGGTCTTCCTCTCCACCGAGGACGACCAGTCGCTCGCCGCCAAGGCCGACTACGTCGCGGCCAAGGGCCTCGGCGGCGTGATGATCTGGGAACTCGCCGGCGACTACGCCTACGACTCCGCCAAGGGCCGGTACGGCATGGGCGACACGCTGACCACGCTGCTCTACGACCGGCTGAAGGCCGCACCGGCGTACGGCGCCCGCAAGGCGGGCATCACCATGCCCACCCGGACGCTGGACGTGGCGGTCGGCATGGGTGGTTTCGCGCTCGGCGACAGCAACTACCCGATCAACCCCGAGCTGCGGCTGACCAACAACACCGGCGCGCCGATCCCGGCCGGCGCGCACCTGGAGTTCGACTATCCCACCACCACCCCGGCCACGCTCAGCCAGCAGTCCGGCTGGGCGCTCACCACTGTCACCACCGGCCACACCGGCAGCAACGTGGGCGGCCTGAAGGGCGACCACAACCGGGTACGCCTCACCGTGCCGGCCGCAATCGCGCCCGGCTCGTACGCCGAGGTGACGCTCAACTATCAGCTCCCGATCTCCGGCCCGGCCAACTTCACGCTCGCCTTCGGCGGCCAGACGTACGCGCTGGCCGGGGACTGGGCACGTGGTGGCGAGGTGGTCACGCCGTCGCCCAGCCCGAGCGGTTCCGTCCCACCCGGCGGGGGCACCTGCACCGCGCCGGCCTGGTCGGCGTCCACCGCGTACTCCGGCGGTGCAACCGTCTCGCACGCCGGACGGACCTGGAGCGCGAAGTGGTGGACCCAGGGCGAGACGCCGGGCAGCGCCGCGGTCTGGGCCGACCAGGGTGCCTGCACGGGCTCCCCGACGCCGACCACCTCCCCGACGCCCACCGGCTCGCCGTCACCCACCGGCGGTGCATGTGCCGCGCCGGCCTGGGCCGCGGGCACCGCGTACCCCGGAGGTGCCGTGGTGTCCTACGGCGGACACCGGTGGACCTCCCGGTGGTGGACCCAGGGAGACGTGCCGGGGACCAACAGCCAGGGCGTGTGGACCGACAACGGGCCCTGCTGAACCCGATCCCGGTGCCGCCGGCGGAATCCTGCCGGCGGCACCGGCCGTTCACCCGGCGGACCCGGGCCTCCGGTGTGTGGAACGGCGGGCACGGCGCTCAGCCTCCCGTCCGGATCTCCACGATGCTGATCCGGGTACGGGTGCTGTAGGTCAGCCTCCGGCGGTGGTCGTCGTCCGCCGGCCGCACCGCCACCTGGACGCGGATCTGGGTGCCCTTCGGCAGCTCGACCCGTTCGTCCGGCGTGCTCACCACGAACACCCCGCCGGTGGTCTCCGGGTCGATCGACACCCGCTCCTGCCGCAGCAACGGGGTGTCGTTCTCCGCGTCTCCGGGCCGGGTGTACTCGGCGCGTATCCGGACCAGGTCGTCGCGTCGCAACCCGCGCAGGTCGACTGTCGCCTGGATGCTCACCAGCCCGGTCTCCGGCACCGTCCAGTGGTACAGGCCGGTGGCCCAGCGGATGGCGTGGAACCGGTCGGTGGTGTCGAGCGTGTCGCCGGCGTGCGCGGTGCTGTGGAAGGTGGCGATCACGTCCCGCTTGGTCGTCGTGGACGTCTTCTCCCCGATCATCTTCGCGAAGTCGTCGGTGGTGCCGCGGAACGCGTCCGCGTCGCAGGTGTGCTGGCGGCCGATGATGGCCGAATCGGTGAACTGCCAGATGCGCGGCGTCTCCGCCGGCTTGCCGTAGCGCGTCCAGCCCGGGCCGGAGTCCCCGCCGGCCCGCGCGTACGCGGCCTTGAAGTCCTCGGCCACCCGGTACGGGTAGTCGGCGTTCCAGCGCGGGAAGTCGCCCAGGTCGTCGTCGCCGTACTGGCCGCGCGACGCGTACATCACCGCCACCTTGCCGGTGCGTTCCTCCAGTTCCCGGCCCACGTCGACGCCGATGTGCGGGGGCACGTCGTCGGTCGGCCAGCGCTCCAGGTCGATCTGCCAGAAGAACCCGTCGTACGTGCGCCACCAGGGGGTGTGCTTGTCGGCGTAGTCGATGGCGGTGGCCGCCTGGTCCTCGATGGAGACGTCGGAGTGCACCACCACGTACATGCCCAGGAACGGGATGCCCGCGTCCTTCGCGGCGGTGAGCATCACCCCGTAGTACTGGCTGTGGAACGTGCCGTCGCGCGACTGTTCCGTGCCCTTGTAGGTCATGAAGTCGATGCCCGCGGCGCGGGCGTCCCGGATCCGGTCGGCCGTCAACCCCCGGTCGACGTCGTAGTCACTGGCGTCCCAGCCGAAAAGCGTCATGTGCGGTACCTCCCGCGTTCGCGGAGAAGACGTTCCCGAAATTGCCGGAGCCGATTCGAGGGCACCATTGCCCGATCGACGCAGAAAGAATCTGATCATCGCCATCGGATAATCGGCACGGAACATTTGCGAACCGCGCTGGCGGGGCGATTCGCTCCCGCTTTGACCTGCGTAAACGACTCTACCGAGGGGTTCGGCGATCGGCCACCGCTGAACGCGATTAATTATGCAAATCATTTTCGTCAATTTCCGGGCGGCGGGCACCTGCCGTTCACCTGAGCGCCCTAGGCTGCCGGTGTGGAACAACTGGCGCGGCGACTCGGCGTACCCGATGCGGTGGTCATCGGTCTGGGCTCGATGCTCGGCGCGGGCGTCTTCGTGGTCTTCGCACCGGCCGCGGCTGCCGCGGGCGGTCCGGGCCTGCTGGTCGCGCTGGCGGTCGCGGGCTTCATCGCCTACTGCAACGCGACCAGCTCGGCCCGGCTCGCCGCCCGCTACCCCGAGTCCGGCGGCACCTACGTCTACGGCCGGGAACGGCTGCACCCGTTCGCCGGTTTCCTCGCCGGCTGGGGATTCGTGGTCGGCAAGACGGCGAGCTGCGCGGCCATGGCGCTGACCGTCGGGGCGTACCTGTGGCCGGGGCGGGCGCGGCTCGTCGCGGTCCTCGCGGTGGTGGCGGTGACAGCGGTGAACCTCCGCGGCATCGGCAAGACCGCCACCGCCACCCGGGTCCTCGTCGCCGTGGTGCTCACGGTGCTCACCGTGGTGGCGGTGACCGGGGCGCCGCAGGTGGCGGCCGACCGGCTCACCGCGCCGGCCGGAATCGGGGCGGGCGGCGTGCTGACCGCCGCCGGCCTGCTGTTCTTCGCCTTCGCCGGGTACGCACGGATCGCCACGCTGGGCGAGGAGGTCCGCGACCCGGGGCGCACCATCCCCCGGGCGATGCCGCTGGCGCTCGGCGCGGTGCTGGCGATCTACCTGACGCTGGCAGTGGTCGCGCTCGGCGTGCTCGGCGCCGACCGGCTGGCGTCCACCGACGCGCCGCTGGTCGAGGTGGTGACCACCGCCGGGCACCCGGGCCTGGCCTGGCTGGTCCGGGCCGGCGCCGCAGTCGCGGTGACCGGGGTGCTGCTGTCGCTGCTGGCGGGCGTCGGCCGCACCATGCTGGCGATGGCCCGCCGCCGGGACCTGCCCGGCGCGCTCGCGGCGGTCCATCCGCGCCACCGGGTGCCGCACCGCGCCGAACTGGCGGTGGCCGCCGTGGTCGCCGTCGTGGTGACAGTGGGCGACATCCGGGGCGCGATCGGCTTCTCCAGCTGCACGGTGCTGGTCTACTACGCGATCACCAACGCGTCGGCGCTGACGCTCGGCCCGGACCCGGCCCGGCGCGTCCCGGTACGGCTGCTCGCCGCCCTCGGGCTCGTCGGCTGCCTGGTGCTGGCGGTCAACCTGCCGCTGCCGAGCGTCCTCGCCGGGTTCGGCGTGCTCGCCCTCGGCGCGCTCGGGTACGCGGTCCGCAGCCGTCGTCGACCTGCCTGACGCGGCCCGGCCGCCTTGCCGCGGCCGGCAGCCCTTGATGCGCCGGCTGCCCTTGATACGCCCGGCGGCCTTGACGCGCCCGGCGGCCTTGACGCGCCCGGCGGCCTTGACGCGCCCGGCGGCCTTGACGCGCCCGGCGGCCTTGACGCGCCCGGCGGCCTTGAGGCGCCCGGCGGCCGTGACCGCTGGCGCGTCCGGTCACTCCTGCGGGCGGCGTGCGGCGGGCGGGCCGGTGGGTGCCGGCGGCGGCGCGGGCGTGGTCTCCCGGAGCAGGGCGGTCAGCCCGGCCCGCCGGGCCACCACAGTCAGCCGGTCACCGGCCTGGATCACCATGCGGGGGTCGGCCGACCAGTCGGCTTTCTGGTTCGGCCGGGTGTGCGCGAGCAGGCGTACCTCGCCGGGCCGGGCCACCGCGCTCAGCGGACTCCCGTCCAGCGGCGAACCGGCCACCACCGGCACCTCGGTGACCAGCAGCGCGTGCCGGTCGACCGGGATGGTGGCGACCACAGCGCGATCCAGCAGGGCCGCCGCGAACGCCGGCGCGGCCAGATAGGACACGCTGCGCGAGATGCCGATGCCGAACGCCTGCTGGATCCGCTCGGCGAAGTCGCCGTCGAACAGCCGCAGCACCACGCGCAGGTCCGGGTCGAGGGACCGTGCGATCAGCGCCGCTCGCAGGTTCGTCCCGTCGTCGGTGGACACCACCACGAGCGCCTGGCAGGTGTCCACCGAGGCGGACCGGAGCGTCTCCTCCCGGCCCGCGTCGCCCACGATCAGCGGCACCCCCAGCCGGCGCGCCAGCGGGGCGCCGCGCGCGTCCGCGTTCTTGTCGATCGCCACCACCTCGACACCGAAGTCGTGCAACTGCGCCATCACCCGGGTGCCGATGTTACCCAGCCCGACCATCACCACGTGCCCGGAGCGGTCCGGCTGGACCCGGCCCGCGTGCAGCGCCAGCCGGGCGTTGACGATGCCGTCGACCACCGCGGCCGTGATCAGCGGGATCAACGCCAGCCCGGCCAGGTTGAGCACCACCTGCATCACCTGGGCCGCGACCGGCTTGTTGACGTCCGGATCCTGGCCGGTGAGCGTGGTGACCAGCGTCAGGTAGACCGCCTCGCTCCAGCTCACGTCGGCGGCCCGCGCGTTGAGCCAGCCCAGCGCCGCGATCACCCCGAGCAGCACCAGCACCGCGATACCGATCTTGCGGGTGGCGAAGTGACGGACCGCCCGCAGCAGGACGGCGACCGGCTGCCGGCGCCGCCGCGCCCGTACCAGCCGCCGCGCGGCGACCTCGGTGCCCGCCGGCCGCCCGGTCGCCTCGGCCAGCACCACGTCGGCCGCCGCCTCGTCAGCGGGCAGCACCCGGACCAGGTCCGGATCGGTGGTGACGGCCAAGCCGCAGACCACGTCCTGCTGGCGTACGTCGTCGCGGCGGGCCACGTAGAGCGTGCGCCCCGCGTGCCGGAAGTGGGTCGGCGCCACCTCACCCAGCGCGGCGGCCACGAAGGCGGGTGCGGCGATCGAGGCGTCCGAGAGCACCGCCGAGTCGGGGAAGAGCTGCCGCAGCCCGTCCGCCAGGTTGGTGTTGAACATCCGCACCACCAGGCGCAGCCGCGACTCGACCTCCTGCGCGCAGAGCGCGGCGTGCATGTTGCCCACGTCGTCCTGGTGCAGCAGGGCCAGCCCGGCCGCGCCGGCCAGCCCGGCCCGGCGGAACGCGGCCTCGTCGAGGCGCTCCGCCGTGACCACACGTACCCCCGGCACGTCCCGGCCGTCGGGGCCCTCGGACCGGCGGCGGCCCGGCACCACGAGCGTGACCCGCACCCGGCCGTCGGCGCTGTCGGTGGCGAGCAGCGACCGGACCACCCAGTAGGCGAGCGGGTCGGAGCCGCAGACCACGTAGTGGGGGCGTTCGTCACCGTTCATCCGGAGCCGCCAGCCGGTTGCGCGGCGCGCGCGGTCGCGCAGTGGCTCGGCCATGTCCGGATCGTAGTCAGCCGCTCGCGATCCGCGCAGCCCCGGCGATCATGAACGCATGGCACGGCCGGGTACGGGTAGAGCACGGCCATGCAGACGTTCCTGCCGTATCCGGACTTCCTGGCCAGCGCGCGCACGCTGGACCAGAAGCGGCTGGGCAAGCAGCGCGTGGAGGCGATCCAGGTGCTGCGCGGGCTGACCCGGCCGGACTACGGCTGGCGCAACCACCCCGCGGTGAAGATGTGGGCCGGGTACGAGGAGGCGCTGACCCGGTACGGGCTGGACATGTGCGCGGTGTGGTGCGAGCCGGGCCGGGCCGACACCTGCGCCGGGACGCTCGCCACCGACCTCGCCGCCGCCTGCGCCATCTCGGTGATCCGCACCCAGGACGAGCTGGCCGCCGCCGGTGAGCTGCCGCCCTGGCTGGGCCGCGACGACCTGCACCGCAGCCACCAGTCGTCGCTGCTGCGCAAGGACCCCGCCCACTATGCACCGCTGTTCGCCGACGTCTCCCCCGACCTGGAGTACGTCTGGCCGCCGTCGGACCGCCCGCGCCGCTGCCTGCCGTGAAAGGAAGGGCCCCTTATTAACGCCTGCGGTAGAGGAAGGGCCCCTTGTTAACACCTCGCCCCACACACCCACGCGACGCACCCAGCACGGGGGCGACGCGGCGTTAAGAAGGGGCCCCGCACATCCGTATGCGTTAAAAGGGGCCCCTTCCTTTCACCTCGGGCAGACTGGGGGGACCGCCGACTGGAGGATGCCCCGTGGGTCTGTCGCAAGTGGTAGGTCGCCTGATCGGCGTACGCGAGCACGTGGTGGACCCGGGCGGCGGTGGCGCCGACCGCGTGCCGCGCCCGGTCCCGGCGCTGGTGGTCGGCGGCGGCATCGCCGGCATGTCGGCGGCGGTGGTGCTGGCCGAGCGTGGGGTGGCGGTGACGGTGCTGGAGGCGGCGCCGCACCTCGGTGGGCGGCTCGGCGCCTGGCCGGAGGATCTGTCCGACGGCGTCCAGCGCAACGAGCACGGCTTCCACGCGTTCTTCCGGCAGTACTGGAACTGGCGGTCGATCCTGCGCCGCGTCGACCCGGCGCTGGGCTTCCTCAAGCCGATCCCGGGCTACCCGATCCTGTCCGAGCAGTGGCCCACGGAGGAGTTCGGCAAGCTGCCGCCCGCGCCGCCGGCGAACCTGCTGGCGCTGCTGCTGCGCAGCCCGAGCCTGCGCCTGGCCGACCTGCGCACGATGGACCGGGACGCGGCGCTGCCGCTGCTCACCTACGACCCGGTACGCACCTACGAGGAGTTCGACGAGCGGACCGCCGACGATCTGCTCACCTCGCTGCGGCTGCCGGACCGGGCGCGGGCCATGCTGTTCGAGGTCTTCTCGCACTCGTTCTTCAACCACGAGGCGGAGATGTCGGCCGCCGAGATGATCGCGCAGTTCCACTTCTACCTGCTCGGCAACCCGGAGGGGCTGGCCTTCGACTGCCCGGATCGGGACTACGGCACGGCGATCTGGGAGCCGCTGACCCGGTACGTGGAGAAGCACGGCGGCCGGGTGCTGACCGGCGCGGCGGCGGCCCGGCTGGACCGTACCCCGGCGGGGTGGCGGGTGACCGGCGCGGACGGCGACGTCTGGGAGGCGCCGCACGTGGTGCTCGCGGTGGACCCGCCCGCGCTCGCCGCGCTCGTCGACGCCTCCCCCGGCCTGGTCGCGGCGGCACCCGAGCTGGTGGCGCGGATGCCCGCGTTCGGCAGACCCGGACCGCCGTACGCGGTGGCGCGCTACTGGATGGACGGGGACGTCCGGGCCGACCGCGCGGTGTTCAGCGGCGTCTCCCGGCAGCCCACGCTGGACTCGGTGACGCTCTACCACCGGCTGGAGGACGAGCCCCGCCGCTGGGCCGCGCGCACAGGCGGCTCGGTGGTGGAGCTGCACGCGTACGCCTGCGAGCCGGACGTGCCGGCCGACGAGCTGGCCGCCCGGATGCTGCGGGAGCTGACCGCGCTCTGGCCGGAGGTGGCCGACCTTCGGGTACGCGAGCTGCGGGCCCGCGTCGAGGCGCAGGCGCCTGCGTTCACGCCTGGCAGCCACGCCTGGCGCCCGGGGGTGGAGACCGACGCGCCGGGCCTCTACCTGGCCGGGGACGGCATTCGCACCGACTTCCCGAGTGCGCTGATGGAACGGTCGGCGGCCACCGGGATCATCGCCGCGAACCACATCCTCCGTGCCGAGGGCGCGGCGGCCGAGCCGGTCCGGTCGATCCGGCCGCGCGGCCTGCTGGCCGGCAAGGCTGGGCCGAAACGGTCATAAGCGCATAAAATCGACTCTACGCTCGACTGATCCGGCGACACGGGAGGTCGGGCGGTGAGCACCGCGACGCGGGATCGGCGCGACGAGGAGCACGGGACACCTCGGGACGAACGGACCGCGGTGGTCACCGCGCTGCGACTCGGCTGGTCCATGGCGGACGCCTACCACCACGCGCAGACCGCCGACCTGACCGGGGACGGGCACCGGCCGGCGCCCGCGCCGCCGAAACTGTCGAACCTGACCGAGCTGGCCGGACGGCACCGGCTCGGCATGTACCTCGACGGCGTGGACGTCGCGCTGGCCCAGATCGCGCCGCTGACCACTGCGGGCCGTACGGTGCCGTCCACCGCC
Organism: Micromonospora globosa; assembly: GCF_000717585.1. Classification (NCBI taxonomy): domain Bacteria; kingdom Bacillati; phylum Actinomycetota; class Actinomycetes; order Micromonosporales; family Micromonosporaceae; genus Micromonospora; species Micromonospora globosa. Next base: position 60,750 of record NZ_JNZR01000017.1, on the reverse strand, counting down.
GCCGCCCGGGGCGCCACCGAGGCGGGCCGGGAAACGCTGCTGCGCGCGCTCGACGACCTCAACATCGACGTGCTGCGCTGGACGATGGCGACGAACCACCGGGTGGGTGTGGCGTACCGGCTCGGGCGCTCGCTCGCCGACACCGTGCGGCGCGGCGACGCCGGCCAGCTCGCCGCGCGCTTCGGCGGCCGGCATCTCCAGATCAGCAGGTGGCTGGACGAGCTGGCGAGCGTGCTGCCGCCGTACTCGGCCGCCGTGGTGCGCCGCTCGCTCGCCGCCTGGGCGAAGGCTGTCGGTCGTGCCACTGTGGGCGACCCGGGCGAGGCTGGGCTCGCCGAGCTGGCCCGCGAGCTGCGCAACCAGGGCGACCTGTGGCAGGACGTACTGACCGGCGGCCTGCACCCGCGCGACCTGCTGGACGAGGAGAACTGGGCGGTGATCGCCCGCAACGTCGTCATCCGGGACCGGAAGCTGGTGGCGCAGGCCGCCCGTGGGATCTTCTGGCCGGTGCTGGCGCCCCTGCTGGTGGTGCTGCTGGCGGTCGTCGGGGTCAGCGCCGCCGCGGCGGCCGGTTCCCCCACCACCCGGGCGGCGGTGGCGCTCGTCGGCCTGGGCGCCGGGCTCACCGCGATCTGGCGGTCGATCTCCACGCCCACGCTGTCGGTGGCGGCCGAGGTGAACCGCCCGCTGCTGGACAGCGAGCTGGTGGTGCAGATGACCGCCCGCATCGACCGGCCGCTCGCCGCCGCGAGGCGCGCCGGCCGGGCCGGACGGCAGCGGCGGCCCGCCGACGACGGATCGAAATACGTTGCCCACGATTCCCGGATCGATCTACCGTGAGCGCGCAAGGTCAACCACCGCTCCGGGAGCCGCCACGATGACGTCGTGGCTGCTCGGCGACGGCTGCCGGGAACACGGTCCCTGGCCCGGAGGGCACGACTGACGCGCCTCGCGCGTCCCCGTCGTCGCCGCTCGTCGCCGTACCGCCGATCGTGAAGGGAGAACCCGGTGGACGCCGTCCTCGTCGTCAACGCCGACCTCGGCCCGCTGCACCGGGTCACCGTCAAGCACGCGATCCGGATGCTCTGCCGCCGGGTCGCCGAGATCCACGAGGCCGAGCCCGACCGGGTCATCGGCGTCTTCCCGCTGCCGCGTGTGGTCCGCCTCGTCCGGTACGTGGTGACCCGCTGGCGGTTCAGCGCCGGCCCGGCCTGGTCCCGGGCCGGGGTGCTGGCGCGCGACCGGCGGAAGTGCGCGTACTGCGACGGCGCGGCGAGCACGATCGACCACATCCTGCCCCGCTCGCGCGGTGGCCGGAACACCTGGGGGAACACCACCGCCGCCTGCTACGCGTGCAACCAGCGCAAGGGCGACCGGACCCCGGCCGAGGCGGGCATGCCGCTGCGGCGGGAGCCGGTGACGCCGAGCTGGGCCGCACTGGCGCGGTGACGGACGGCCGGCGGGCACAGGGGGCGGTGCCGGGGGTGAGCCCCGGCGCCGCGCCCGCCGGTCCCACCAAGTCGCCTAGCTGTCGAGACGCCGGGCCAGCCCGTCGAGCAGGAGGTCCAGCCCACCGCCGAACTCGTCCTCCGGTGCGACCGCGCCGGCCTCGCGCGCGGTCGCGGCGAGCAGGGGGAACTCGTCGCGGGGCAGCGCCGCGATGACAGCCGTTCCGGGGCCCGACAGCGCGCCGAGGTGTTCCATCTGGATCGCGCCGACCACGTAGCCGAGCAGGGCGCGGAACGCGATCACCCGTCCGACGCCGGTGAAGCCGGCCCCTGTCAGCACCGCGAGCACCGCCTCGCCCCAGCGCAGGATCGTCGGCGAGCGGTGCCGGTACGCGGGGAGCAACGGCACCACTGCCGGATGGACGCCGACCGCGCGGCGCACCCGGTCGGCCAGGTCCCGGATGCCGTCCGGCCACGGGACGTCGCCCGGCGGACGGGTGTCCACCTGTTCGAGGACCCGCTCGACGACGAGCGCCTCCAGTTCGTCCCGGTCGGCGACGTAGCGGTAGAGGCCCATCGTGCTGGTGCCGAGCTGCGCGCCGACTGCGCGCATGGTGAGGCCGGCGAGGCCGTCCCGGTCGAGCACCGCGAGCGCCGCGTCGGCGAGCTGGGCCGGGGTCAGGGAACGGGGACGGGGCATGGCCTTGACAGCGTACAAGATACGCCTACGGTTGTAGGAGTACGTCGTACGCCTACAACGGGAGCGCGCATGGACGTCGTCACCCCCCGCCACCTGACCAGCGTGACCGGCACCGGGATCGACCTGCCGGATCCGGACCGCCTGATCCACCTCCAGTTCCGGCGCTTCGCCGGCTGCCCGGTCTGCAACCTCCACCTGCGCTCGATCGTCCGCCGGCACGCCGAGATCGAGGCCGCGGGCGTACGCGAGGTGGTGCTCTTCCACTCCCCCGCCGACGAACTGCGCGAGCACGTCGCCGACCTGCCGTTCGCCGTGGTGGCCGATCCGGACCGGCGGCTCTACCGGGAGTTCGGCGTGGAGTCGGCGCGGCGGTCGCTGCTCGACCCGCGCGCCTGGCTGCCGATCCTGCGAGCAGTGGTGACCGGCACCTGGCACGTGCTGCGCGGCCGGGAGCGACTGCCGTCCGCCTCCCCGCACGGCGGGCGGCTCGGGCTGCCGGCCGACTTCCTGATCGCACCCGACGGGCGGGTGCTCGCCGAGAAATACGGCGAACACGCCTCCGACCAGTGGTCGGTGGACGAGCTGTTGGCCCACGTCAGCGCGGACCGCGCGTCGCGGTGACGGCGGACCGTGCCGGCCGGCCGTTCGCGGCTGACGCCTGCCGGCCGGTCAGACGGCGGGCGGCGTCCAGCCGAAGCGCGGCGGGCGGCGCTCGTTGATCGCGGCCACGCCCTCGCGTGCCTCGCCGCTGTCCCGCACCTGGGCGTGCCACCAGGCGAGCCGGTCGGCGTCGGCGCGCCCATCGACGATCTCCTTCGCGGCGGTCACTGTGAGCCGGGACCGCTCGGCGACCGTGGCGGTCAGCGCCGCCACCCGCCCGGCCAGCTCACCGGCCGGCAGCACCTCGTCCACCAGGCCGATCCGCAGCGCCCGCTGGGCGTCGACCAGCTCGCTGGTGAACAGCAGGTGCTTGGCCGCCGACGGGCCGACCAGCGCGGCCAGCCGCCGCGTGGTCGGTGCCGGGTAGACCAGGCCGAGCCGGGCCGGGGGTACGCCGAACCGCGCGTCCGCCGCGGCCAGGCGCAGGTCGCAGGCGACGGCAAGCTGGCACCCGCCACCCACGCAGGCGCCCTCGATCGCGGCGACTGTGGGGCGGCCGAACGCGGCGAGCCGTTCCTCGGCGGCCACCGCGATGCTGCCGTCACCGGCGGCCAGCAGCTCGTCCAGGTCGCCCAGATCGGCGCCGGCGCAGAACGTGCCGCCCGCGCCGGTGAGGACCAGCACCCGTACGGCCGGGTCCGCCTCCAGGCCGTCTAGCAACACCGGGAGCTGCCGCCACATGGCCGGGGTCATGGCGTTGCGCCGGGCCGGGTTGTGGATGACGACAGTGGCCACCGGGCCGTCCAGGGTGACTGTCAGTTCCGCGTCGGACATGGGTCCGACCGTAACGGCCGGGGCCCGCCGACCACCCGCGTGGGGTGGCCGCCGGGCCCCGGGATCGGCGGTCAGGTCAGGAGACGTTGATCGCGGTGTCGTCGATCACGAACGAGGTCTGCAGCGAGACGTCCTCGGTGCCGGTGAACTTCAGCGTGACGGTCTGCCCGGCGTACGCCGCCAGGGAGAACGACTTCTGGCTGTAGCCGCTGGCCTTGTTCAGGTTCGAGTAGGTCGCCAGCGTGGCCAGCACCGAGCCGGACGAGTTGAGCACCTGCACGTTCAGCTTGTCGTACTGGACGCTGGTGGTGCTCTCGGCCGAGTCGATGTGCAGCCAGAACGAGAGGTTGTACGCGGAGCAGCCGCTCGGCAGGCTCACCGACTGCGACAGCGTGTCGGTGCGGGTGCTGCCGTAGCCGTTCAGCCACGCGTTCCACGTACCGGTGCGGGTCGGCTGGCCCTGCGAGCCGTACTGGCCGATCACGCCGGAGGTGGTGGCCCAGACCGTGTTGCCGGACTCGAAGCCGGGGTTGCCGAGCTTCTGGCCGGCGCCGGTGCAGCCGCCGCCCGTGCCGGTCACCGTCAGCGAGTACGTGGCGGTCTTGGTGCCCGACGCCGCGCTGCCGGTGACGGTCACCGAGTAGGTGCCGGTCGGGGTGCCGGAGCTGGTGGCGATGGTGAGCGTGGACGAGCCGCCCGAGGTCACCGAGGCGGGGCTGAACGACGCGGTGGCGCCGGTCGGCAGGCCAGACGCGGAGAACGTCACGGTCTGCGCGGTGCCGCTGGTGGTGGACGTGCCGACGGTGGCGGAGGCCGATCCACCCGCGGTCACCGACCCGGAGGTCGGCGAGAGCGAGACGGAGAAGTCGTTACCGGTCGAGCTGCACGGAGCGTCGTTGCCGGCCACGTTCACCGCGGTCCACGCCGCCTGGACGGTCTTGTACTCGGTGGAGCAGTTGCCGTACAGGTCGGTCGCGGCCCGCAGGGTGTACGCGCGGGCGGTGTTGGCCGGGTTGCTGGTGTTGACGTACGAGGTGTTCGAGGTGAAGTACACGTCGAGCGCCCGGTACCAGATCTTCTCCGCCTTGGCGCGGCCGATGCCGGTCACCGCCGGGGCCGAGCCGCAGACCGGCGAGGTGCCGTACGCGGTGGCGCCGGTGCCCTCGGCGAGGTTGAAGAAGAAGTGGTTGCCGACGCCGGAGGAGTAGTGCACGTCCTTGTTCTTCGTGCTGGTGGACCAGCAGGAGTCGGACGAGCCGTCCAGCGACGGGTTGTACATGTAGCGCAGCGGCGTACCGTTGCCGTTGATGTTGATCTTCTCACCGACCTGGTAGTCGCCCGGGTCGCTCGGCGCGGCGGCGTAGAACTCCACCATGTTGCCGAAGATGTCGCTGGTGGACTCGTTGAGGCCACCGGACTCACCGGAGTAGACCAGCCCGGCCAGCGCCTCGGTGACGCCGTGGCTCATCTCGTGACCGGCCACGTCCAGCGAGACCAGCGGGCGGGAGTTGCCCGAGCCGTCGCCGTAGGTCATCTGGGAGCCGTCCCAGAACGCGTTGACGTAGTTGTTGCCGTAGTGCACCCGGCTCGGCACGCCCTGGCCGTTGCCGAAGATGCCGTTGCGGCCGTGCACGTTCTTGAAGTAGTCGAACGTCTTGGCGGCGCCGAAGTGCGCGTCCACGGCGGCCGACTGCCGGTTCGAGGTGGCGCCGTTGCCCCACGCGTTGTCCGCGTCGGTGAACGTGGTGCAGGTGGAGGTCCCGTTGTTCATGTCGCAGGTGCGGCCGTTGCCGCGCACCGGGTCGATCATCTGGTACGTGCTGCCGGAGAGCGTCGTGTCGATGGTGACCGAGCCGCTGTAGACGCCCTGGCCGGTGCCGGCCACCGTCTCGATCTCGTCGTACGAGCCGATCACCTTGCCGGTGGTGGCGTCGGTGATGACGTGCAGCTTCGACGGCGTCTGCTTGTCCGCCTTCCAGCCGGTCGCGACGGTCTCCCAGGCGAGGCGGCCCTTGCCGCTGCTGGCGTCGACGAACAGTTCCGGCGCGCCGACCGAGGTGAGCGACCCGGAGAACGTCTTGCGGGCGCTGGCCTTGGCCGCGTCCGCGCCGACCTTCGCGGTGGTGCTCAGGGTCAGCGGGGCGGACAGGCTGACCGACGCGCTGGTCAGGGTGCCGTTCGGGGCGGTGTGGATGACGAAGTCACCGCCGTACACCCGGAGACCCTGGTAGGTCCGGCTGTACCGGGTGTGCGCCGCCCCGGAGGGGTCGACCTTGGTGCGGACGGCCTGGTAGGCCTCACCGCCGGCGCCCTGGACGACGCCGGGGTTGGCGCGCAGTAGGCTCGCGGCCTTGGCTGCGGCAGAGGTCTCGGGGCTGGGGGCGGTTGGCGCTGCCGCTTGCGCCGAGGTGGTGACGCAGGCCAGCACGCTGCTGGTGAGCAGCGCTGCGCTGACGGCGGCGACGGATCTTTTCACGGGCCCTCCTGGAAGGCGAAGTTGTGACGGGGGTAGTCACTGATGTAGATATAGCGATACATCGAAGAACGTGAAAGAGGCTGGCGAGATCCCGCCTGAGACATTGACCGAACGGATGAGGAGGACCGGTGGGCCGGAACCGGGTGGTCCCGTCGCGCGTCCGATCGGGTATGAGAGCTGCCTCCGCCGCGGCGGCCGTCGCCGCCCTTCTCCTCCCGCTCGCCGGCTGCGCCCGCACCGACGCCCCACCCGTCCTCACGGACGGACCCTCGCCGCTGGCCACCGAGGTCGTACTCGTGAAGTCGGGCGGCATCGCCGGGCTGTCCGACACCGTCCGGGTCGAGCCGGACGGCCACTGGACGAGGACCGACCGCGGCGGCGCCTCCCGCGAGGGACAGCTCGCCGCGGAGAAGCTCACCCGGCTGCGGCAGCTCGCGGCCGACCCCCGGCTCGCCGCCGAGGCCGCCGTCACCGTGCTGCCGACGATGTGCGCCGACGCGTTCACCTACCGGCTCACCATCGGGCCGAACCAGGTCGGCTACGTGGACTGCCCGCCGGAGACCACGCCACCGGCCGTCACCGCGCAGGTGGTGGACCTGCTCAACGGCGCCACCGGCTGACCGGCCCGTCAAACCCGTTCCGGCTGTGACATCGGCCTATGGCCGGGGCGGGCCGGCCGCGCCAGCATGGAAGCCATGACTCGCGCACTCATCGCCCTGACCAGTCACTCCGAGCTGGGCCGCACCGGCCGCTCGACCGGCTACTACGTCGGCGAGGCCGCCGAGCCGTGGGAGGTGTTCCGGGCCGCCGGGTACGACGTCGACCTGGTCTCCGTGGCCGGCGGGGAGCCGCCCGTCGACGGGCGGGACGAGAACGACAGCACCCAGAATGACTTCCTCGCCACCGCCGGCGTCACCGACACCCCGAAGGCCGCCGACGTCGACCCGGACGGGTACGACGTGATCCTCTTCGCCGGTGGTCACGGCACCATGTGGGACTTCCCCGACGACCCCGACCTGGCCCGGATCGCCCGCTCGGTCTACGAGCGCGGCGGCGTGGTGGCCGCCGTCTGCCACGGCCCGTCGGCGCTGGTGAACCTCACCCTCACCGACGGCTCCCGGCTCGTCGCCGGCAAGCGGGTGGCCGGGTTCACCAACAGCGAGGAGGCGGCCGTCGGCCTCACCGACGAGGTGCCGTTCCTGCTCGCCGACAAGCTCGGCGAAGCGGGCGCGCAGCACGTGCCGGCACCTGATTTCACCGAGCACGTGGTGGTCGACGGGCGGCTGGTGACCGGCCAGAACCCGCAGTCCGCCCGCGCCGTGGCCGACGCCGTGGTGAAGCTGATCGCCTGAGTCAGATCCGGTAGTCGTCGGGCAGGCCGGTGGCACGCAGCTCGGGCGGCAGGTGGGCGACGTCGTTGAACGCGACGAGCGCCGGCGGGCCGCCCGAGCTGTAGCGGATCACGGTCAACCCGCAGTTCTGCTGGTTCAGCCCGATCCACCGGCGCGCCGGCGCGTCTACCGCGTGCAGTACCAGCCACGCGACCAGGAAGTTGTGGGTGACGACCAGCTCGCGCACGTCACCCTCCGCGGGAGCGGCGGCGAACCGCGCCACCGACTCCGCGGTCACGCGCGGTCCGTCTCGCCGCTCCCGCTCGGAGAAACCGGCCAGGAAGGCCGCGTACGACTCCGGCAGGCCGGCCGGGTCGGTGTCGTGCGGCATGTGGTCGCCGGCGCGGTCGTCCTCGCGTACCGGAACACCCGGCAGCGACGCCGCGACCAGCGCGGCGGTCTCCGCGGCCCGCCGGGCCGGCCCATGGTGTACGGCGGCGAAGCGCGTGCCGCGCAGCCGCTCGCCCAGCAGCGTCGCCTGTCGGCGGCCGCGCTCGGACAGTCCGGTGTCCGCCTCCTCCTCCGGCCGGTCCTGCTCGCCGTGACGGACCAGGTAGAGCAGGCGGGTGGGCATCGGCACCTCCACGGTCGGGGACCGCGAGACTAGCCCGCTGAGCGCCGCCCGGGTGGCCCGCCGGTCACGGGTGCTGGTGCATCTGCCCGATCCGGATGCGGTTGCCGAACGGGTCACGGATGCCGAAGTCGATGCCGTACGGCCGGTCGGTCGGCTCGTCGGTCACCTCCACGCCCTTCGCGACCAGGTCCGCGTACGTCTTGTGCGCGTCGTCGGTGGTGAAGAACAGGAAACCGCCGGCGGCGCCCTTGGTGAGCAGTTCCCGGACCTGCTCGGCCGTCTTCGGGTCCAGAGCCGGCGGACCCGGCTTCTCCAGCAGGATCTCCCGGCCCGGGTCACCCGGCACGTTCACGGTGAGCCAGCGCATGAAACCGAGGTCCTGGTCGGTGCTGACCTCCAGGCCGAGCTTGCCGACGTAGAAGTCGAGCGCCTCGTCCTGGTCGAGCACGTAGATCTGGGAGCGGGAAGTCGAAGTCATCGTCATGCCGACGACGCTAGAGCAGCGCCCCGACCTGCTGCTTATCCGAAACTGCGCAGTCCCGCCGTCGAGCCACCTCGCCCGAGTTGCGTCGTTTGTCCGCGCGGGGACACCGCCCGGACATCCGCTGTTAACGTCCCCGTGACATAAGCCGGGGGGTTACTCGATGCAGCTGATGGTGGCCTGGGCCGCGACCGGGGCGTTGCCACAACCGCGCCTCGATGCCGCCGTGGCCCGGTTCGACAAGGCCGTGGCCGACCTCGTACCCGAAAGCTGGCACCGCCGGCGCTTCGGCGGCACCGACTGGGGCGTGCTGGTGCTGCACCCGGCCGATCCGGGCGGATACCGGTGGCCGCCCGTCGCCACCGACGGCCCCGTCACCGCCGTCTCCGTGGGCATCCCGGTAGGGGCCGACGGCGACGACCCGGTGACGCTCGCCAACCGCCTGCTCACCGGCGAGGACGTGCACCGGGACGTCGTACCGCCGTTCGCGCTGCTCGCACTCGACCGCGACCGTCTCGCCCTGCAACAGGACTGGCTGGGCATGGCCCGGGTGTTCACCGGCGCGGCCGACGGGATCACCGCCTGGTGCACCCGGCCCGGTCTGCTCGCCGACTTCCTGCACGGCGAGGCCCGCCCCGACCCGGCCGGCTGGACGTCGTACCTGCTCACCGGCCACTTCGGCGGCGACCTCTCGCCGCTCGCCGGCATCCGGCTGCTCCAGCCGGGCGAGCGGGTCACCGGCCGCCGCCGCGCCGACGGCGGCTGGCAGCTCACCACCGAGATCCGGTACGCCGCCGACGACGTGGTCCGCAGCGGCCTCGCCGACCGGGACCGGCCGACCGACGAGCGGCTGGACCTGGCCGCTGACGCGTTGACCCGATCCGTCGCCGGCCTGCACCGGCTGCACGACGGCGAGGTCACGCTCGGTCTCTCCGGCGGCAAGGACTCCCGGCTCATCGCCGCGACGCTCGTCGCCGCCGGCCGTACGCCGGACCTGGTCACCAACGACGACACCCCCGCCGAGGGCGACGTGGCCCGCGAACTGGTTCGGCTCCTGCGGGACCGGCGCGGCCTGGAGCTGCCGCACCGCCTCACACCCGCAGCGCCGCCGGAAACCGTCCTCGGCACCGGCCTCCGGGACCGGGCGCGACGGCTCGCCGCGCTGCACGACCACCAGTTCCCCTCGACCTACCTGACGCGCCCGGCGGCGCGGACCCGGCTGCCTGACGAGGTACGCCCGCCGAGCCTCACCGGAGCGGCAGGCGAACTGGTGGTCGGCTTCTGGTATCCCCGCCCCGACGCCGACCCGGCGCCCACGCCCGAGCAGGCGGCCATGAGCAAGCTGCTGGCGGCCGTGCCGCGCGGGACCACGACGCCCGAGGCGCTGGCCGCCGAACGGGACCGCGTCACCGCGCTGACGGCCCACGCCCGAGAGCTGGGCCTACGCGACGAGCACCTGATCGACTACGTCTACCTGGTCGAGCGGATGCGCCGCTGGTGCACAGCCGCGTACACCACGGGCATGGTCACCCCGTTCCTGGCGCCCGGCTTCGTCGCGGCCAGCTTCGCGTTCACCGCGGCCGAGAAGCGGGCGCGACTTCCGCACACCGCGCTGATCGCCCGGCTCGTACCGGAGTGGGCGGACGTGCCGTTCGTCAGCTCCGCCACCGGACCGTCCCGCGCCACCCGGATCTGGGAGGGCGACGGCGTCGCCGCCGTGGCCGACCTGCTGGACACCGTCCACGGGCCGCTCACCGAGCTGATCCGGCGTCCGGCCGTGGAGCGGGAGCTGCGTACCGCCGCCCGGGGCGGCCGGCCCGATCCGCGGGTGCTGGCCCAGTTCACCGCGCTGGCGGTCGCCTCCGAACGGCTGGAACCCGACTTCACCGGGCCGTCGACCGGCGCCACCTACGAGCGGGTCACCGCGCCGCCGCGCCCGCGTACGCCACCGGAGAGCCGGCTGGCCGGACTGCGCTGGCTACGGCGGACCCGGCTCGGTGACCGGCTCTGGGTCATGGTGCGGCGGAGGGTGCGGGGCCGCTGACCGCTGCGGCTTCCCCGGCGGCGGCCGGCTTGCGGGTGGCGACCGGCTGGCTGGCGGTGGCCGGCTGGCCGGCGGTGGCGCTCGGGCGCATCCAGGCCTTGGTGAAGCAGCTCGGGACGTCGGCCGGCGCGGCCTTGCGGCGCCGGTAGGCCGACGGCGACTCACCGACGATGCCGTGGAACGTCCGGCTGAACGTGCCCAGGCTGCCGAAGCCGACCAGGTGGCAGATCTCGGTGACCGGTTCGCCGGTGCACGCCAGCAGGTACATGGCGCGTTCCACCCGTCGGCGTTGCAGGTAGCGGTGCGGCGTCTCGCCGAAGGTGGCCCGGAAGGTGCGGATGAAGTGCGCCTCCGAGACGTGCGCGATCCGGGCCAGGGCGGGGATGTCGAGCGGCTGCGCGTACGCCCGGTCCATCGCGTCGCGGGCGCGCAGCATCGCCCGGTTGGACTCCTCGACCGCGCGACTCATCGCTGGTCAGCCTACTGCGCGTGCCGCGCCCCGCACCGTCTACGGCTGGTCCAGGAGGCTCTTGGCCATGATGTGCTCGCGGCGCACGCCGTCGGGCATCAGGCCGCCGACTTCGCCCGTGTCCCGGAAGCCGTTGCGCAGATACAGGGCCCACGCGGTGGGGTTGCCCTCCGCCACGGCGAGCCGCAGCGTCCGCGCGCCTGCCTGCCGGGCCCACTGCTCGACCTCCTGGACGAGGTGGTCGCCCACGCCCCGGCCGCGTCCGACGGGTGCCACGTACATCGAGATCAGCTCGACCACCCCGTCCTGCTCGGTCGGCATCCCGCTGGCCATCCCGACCGGTTGCCCGTCGAGCATCACCACGACGTTGTACGAGCCGGGGACGGCCAGCCGCCCGCGCCAGCGTTCCTCGCGGTCGCCGTCGCCCTGCCAATCAGCCAGTCGGGCGCCGAAGGCGTACCCGGCCTCGGCGAGCGCGGCGAGCCGCAGTTCCCGCCACACCTTCCAGTCGTCCTCGCCGAGGACGCGCGTTTCGAGCATGCGGAGAGGGTGGCGCAGGCCTGCCGAGCAGGCAACCGGTATCCGGCAACCGTGACGATCGGGTGTTGTCGAATCCCGCCCGAGTCGGGTCTAGCCTGAAGTCGGCAGGCTCAGCCAGGTCGAAGAGGGCACGGACAGTGCCCAGCGGGGAGAAGACATCGTGGAACGTGTGACGGGCATCGGCGGCGTCTTCTTCCGCGCCCACGACCCGGACCGGATCAACCGCTGGTACGCCACCCATCTCGGGGTCGAGCTGGCACCGGAGTCCTACGACGTGTCCTCCTGGTGGCAGAAGCCCGGTCCTACCGTCCTGGCGGCCATGTCGGCGGACTCCGAGCACTTCGGCGGCCCCGAGCACTCCTGGTCGCTCAACTTCCGGGTCGTCGACCTGGACGCGATGGTCGACCAACTGCGCGATGCGGATATCGACGTCGAGGTGGACCCCGAGGAGTACCCGAACGGCAGGTTCGCGAGCCTCAGAGACCCAGAGGGCAACATGATCCAGCTCTGGGAGCCCGCGGGGGCCGACGCCCGTGGGCCCGCCTGACCCCTCGCGGGTGTACCGTCAGGTCGCTGCTGACGGAGCCGGGCGTCCCGCGGCGACATCGGCCCCGGAACGCCTTGTGGAACTGGAGCCCCCGGCCGGGATCGAACCGGCGACATCTCGCTTACAAGGCGAGTGCTCTGGCCAGCTGAGCTACAGGGGCGCGTGCGTCGGGCTCAGCATAGCGACTGAGCCCCGGAATTCCCGCCTCGCAGGGCTCCCGAGCACGGAAAACGTCGGCATCCCGACCGGTACGACCGATGGATCATCGCTCGGCCGCGCTCACAGGTGGGGAGATTGATGCCTCACAGTGCCTTCCTGACCGTTATGCGTATGCCATCCGTCCCACCCGACGTGCCACGTCTTGGCACGATCGCGAAAGCCGTTTACCGTGCAGTGACACGGACGACACTCCGGTCGGCCTCGGCTGCCTGAGCGACGACCCCGTTGGCCGGTGCCTTGGGCGCCGGTCGCTCCTTCACTCGGATCGTCCGGCACGTTCCTGCCGGTGAAAGGAAGCGCTCCATCATGGCTACGGTCACCTACGCGAAGGCGTCCCGGATCTATCCGGGCACCGAGCGCCCCGCCGTCAACCAGCTCGACCTCCAGATCGGCGACGGGGAGTTCCTCGTCCTGGTCGGCCCGTCCGGCTGCGGCAAGTCCACCAGCCTCCGGATGCTCGCCGGCCTGGAGGACGTCGACGACGGCGCGATCTACATCGACGACCGGGACGTCACCCACCTCCCGCCGAAGGCCCGCGACATCGCGATGGTCTTCCAGAACTACGCCCTGTACCCGCACATGACGGTGTACGAGAACATGGCGTTCGCGCTCAAGCTGCGCAAGACCTCGAAGTCGGAGATCGACCGGCGGGTCAAGGAGGCGGCCGGGCTGCTCCAGCTGGAGGAGTTCCTCAGCCGCAAGCCGAAGGCGCTCTCCGGCGGTCAGCGCCAGCGTGTCGCCATGGGTCGCGCGATCGTCCGCGAGCCGCAGGTCTTCCTCATGGACGAGCCGCTGTCGAACCTCGACGCCAAGCTGCGCGTGCAGACCCGTACCCAGATCGCCTCGCTGCAGGCGAAGCTGGGCGTCACCACCGTCTACGTCACCCACGACCAGGTCGAGGCCATGACCATGGGTCACCGGGTGGCGGTCATGCTCGACGGCGTGCTCCAGCAGGTGGACACCCCGCGGGCGCTCTACGACACCCCTTCCAACGTCTTCGTCGCCGGCTTCATGGGCTCCCCGGCCATGAACATCAAGACGGTGAAGCTGACCGAGCAGGGCGGCGCGTTCGCCGAGATGATCGTGCCGCTGACCCGCGAGCAGGTCCAGGCGGCCGGCTCCGAGGGCGGCGACGGCAAGGTCACCGTCGGCTTCCGGCCGGAGGACTGCGACCTGGTCAGCCCGTCCGAGGGCGGCATGCCGGTCGTGGTCGAGCTGGTCGAGGACCTCGGCTCGGACGCCAACGTCTACGGCCACGCCGCGCTGGAGGGCCACAACGAGCGGTTCGTGGTCCGTACCGACCGCCGCAGCATGCCGAACATGGGCGACACCGTGTTCGTCAAGCCGCGTACCGGCCGCAGCCACGTCTTCCACGCCGCCACCGGCCAGCGGATCTGACGTACGCGAGAAAGGGGCGGCCCGCCACGGCGGACCGCCCCTTTTCGTTGCTCTCGATCAGGCCTCGACGGACCGGCGGCGGGCGACCTCGGCGAGCGTGACCGCGGCGGCGACGCTGGCGTTGAGCGACTCCACGTCGGAGACCATCGGGATGCTGACGGTCAGGTCGCAGGTCTCGCCGACCAGGCGGGACAGCCCGCGCCCCTCCGAGCCGACCACCACGACGAGCGGACCGACGGCGGCCTCCAGGTCGTACAGGTCGGTCTGTCCGTCGGCGTCGAGGCCGACCACGACGAAGCCGGCTTCCTTGCACGCCTTGAGCGACCGGGTCAGGTTGGTGACCTGGGCGACGGGCACACGCGCGGCTGCGCCGGCGCTGGTCCGCCAGGCGGTCGCGGTGATCCCGGCGGCACGCCGTTCGGGTACGAAGACACCCTGCGCGCCGAACGCGGCGGCCGACCGGATGACCGCCCCGAGGTTTCGCGGGTCGGTGACGCCGTCCAGCGCGACCAGCAGCGGTGCGGCCTGCTCCAGCGCGGCGGCTACCAGGTCGTCGAACGGCTCGTAGGCGAACGGCGGCACCTGGAGGCCGACGCCCTGGTGCAGCACCCCGCCGGTCATCCGGTCCAGCTCGGCGCGGCTGACCTCGAGGATCGCGATGCCCCGGTCGGCGGCGGTCCGGACGATCTCCTTGACCCGGTCGTCGACGTCGATGCCCTGCGCGGTGTAGAGCGCTGTCGCGGGCACCTGGGTGCGCAGCGACTCCAGCACCGGGTTGCGCCCGACCAGCAGTTCGGGGCTGTCCTTCGCCGGGTTGGCCTTGCGGCCCGGCGCGACCCGGGGACCGCCCCGGCCGCCGGGCTTGCCCTTGCCGCCCTTGAGCGGCACACCGGCCCGGCTGCCCTTGCCCCAGGTGGTGTCCTTGGTGCCGGGCTGGCCGATCTTGGGCGCGCGGCCCTCCTCGGCGGCGGCACGGCGCTCCTTGTCCTGCTTCCAGGCGGTGCGCTGGGGCAGCTTCTCGGTGCCCGAGTACGCCTTGTGCCAGGGCCGCTCGTCGGCGGGCAGCGTGCGACCCCGCCCGGCGAGCGAGTCCTTGTTCTTGCCACCGGTGCCCTTGGGGGCGCCCGCCTTCGGCGTCAGTCGCCGGCCACGGCGCTGCGAGTTGCCGGCCATCAGTCCTGCTCTCCAATAGTCCAACGCGGGCCCTGGGGGGTGTCCTCGACGACCACGCCGGCCTGCTTGAGCTGGTCGCGTACGGCGTCGGCGGCAGCCCAGTCCTTGCGGCTGCGGGCCTGCGCGCGCTGCTCCAGGGCCAGCGCGATCAGGGAGTCCACCACGCCGCGCAGGTCGTCCGTGCGGCCGCCGCCGGTCCAGGCCGGGTCCAGGGGGTCGACGCCGAGGATATCCAGCATCGCCCGGGTGGCGGCCAGCGTCGTGCGGACGGTCACATCGTCCCCGGCGGTGAGCGCGGTGTTGCCGTCGCGGACCACCTCGTGCAGCGCCGCCAGCGCCGCCGACGTGTTGAGGTCGTCGTCCATCGCGGCCACGAACCCGGCCGGCAGGTCGCCGGGCCGGCCCGGGCCGACCCGCTCGGCCGCCCGCTGCACGAAGCCCTCGATCCGCCGGTACGCGACGGCGGCCTCGCGCAGCGCGTCCTCGGAGTAGTCGATGCGGGACCGGTAGTGCGCGGCGACGTAGTAGTAGCGCAACTCCACCGGGCGGACGCCGAGCGCGGCCACGTAGTCGAGGTCGAGCGTGTTGCCGAGCGACTTGCCCATCTTGGTGCCGCCGATGCCGAGCAGGCCGTGGTGCACCCAGTAGCGGGCGAACGGCAGGTCCGCGGCCTGCGACTGGGCGATCTCGTTCTCGTGGTGCGGGAACGTCAGGTCGAGCCCGCCGCCGTGGATGTCGAACTCGGGACCGAGGTAGCGCCAGCACATGGCCGAGCACTCGATGTGCCAGCCCGGCCGGCCGCGGCCCCACGGCGACGGCCAGTAGGCGTCGGCCGGTTCGCCCGGCTTGGCGCCCTTCCAGAGCGCGAAGTCACGCGGGTCGCGCTTGCCCCGGTCGGGGGCGTCGCCGGCGGGCTGCATGTCCGCCGGGGACTGGCCGGACAGCGAGCCGTACGCGGGCCAGGAGGCCACGTCGAAGTAGACGTCGCCGGAGCCGTCGGTGGCCGGGTAGGCGTGACCGGTCTCGATCAGCCGGGCGATCAGCTCGTGCATCTCCGGGACGTGCCCGGTCGCCCGCGGCTCGTACGTCGGCGGGAGCACGTTCAGCGCCCGGTAGGAGGTGGTGAGGATCTGCTCGTTCGCGTACGCGATCGACCAGAACGGCCGGTCCTGCTCCATCGCCTTGGCCAGGACCTTGTCGTCGATGTCGGTCAGGTTGCGGATGAACGTGACCTCGAAGCCCTTGCTGAGCAGCCATCGGCGCAGCACGTCGTAGTTGACGCCGGAGCGAAGGTGACCGATGTGCGGCGGGGCCTGGAGCGTGAGACCACACAGGTAGACCCCCACCTTGCCGGCTTCCCGCGGGACGAAGTCCCGCACCGATCGGGTGGCGGTGTCATACAGGCGTAGCGTCACCTCACAAGGGTAGCCGTCCGCACATTTCCGGGTTGGCCGGAGCCGGGTCGTACGCTGCGTGCTGTGGACACGGCGGCGCGCACGGGAGAGACGGCACAGACCCTGGACCGGGGCCTGCGGCTGCTGCACCTGGTCGCGGACGCGCCGGGCGGGCTCACAGTCACCGAGGCGGCGCACCGGCTGGGCATCGGCCGGGCGGCCGTCTACCGGCTGGTCGGCGCGCTGACCGGCCACGGGATGCTCCGGCGTGACGGCAAGGGCCGCCTGCGCATCGGCGTGGGCGTGCTGCACCTGGCCCGCCGCGCCCAGCCGCTGCTGGCCGAGGGCGCGCTGCCCGCGCTGCGCCGGCTCGCCGAGGGCACCGGGGCGACCGCCCACCTCACGGTGGTCGAGGGCGGCGAGGGGGTGGCGCTCGCGGTGGTCGAGCCGAGCTGGACGTCGTTCCACGTGGCGTACCGGACCGGCACCCGGCACCCGCTGGAACGGGGCGCCGCCGGCCGGGCGGTACTGGCCGGGCGGGCCGGCGATCCGGGGCCGGTGAGTACCAGCGGCGAGCTTCAATCAGGCGCATACGGGGTGGCGGCGCCGGTGCTCGGCGTGCCCGGGCTGGAGGGGAGCGTCGGGGTGGTGTCGCTGACCCCGCTCGACGTGGCGGACGTCGGCGCCCAGGTCACCGCCGCCGCCGAGGCGGTCGCCGCCGCGCTCTCCTGACCCCGCATGCCCCCACGCCGTCACGCCAGCTCGGCGAAGTGGCTGGGAACCCGCCTTCCTCCACACACCCTCACGCCAGCTCGGCGACGTGGCTGCATCAACGCGGCCCGGATGCCGCCACCTCCCCGAAGTGGAGTCGATCAAGCCAGCTCAAGGCACCGGCGGCCACACGGCCCAGCCCACCCCGGAACCCTCACACCACCAGGCCGAAGTGGCTGGAACCCGCCCTTCTCCACACACCCTCACGCCAGCTCGGCGACGTGGCTGCATCAACGCGGCCCGGATGCCGCCACCTCCCCGAAGTGGAGTGGATCATGCGCTGATCGAGGGCCATAGCACACGGACAGGGGCGGTCGGGGGTTGTCCACAGGGCGCGGCGGGTGGCACGGCTGCGGCTGTCCACAGGGGTACCGATCTCGACCCGTGCCCCGCCACGCTCGTCACATGCCACCTCATCCTCATCGACCATCGGAGTTGGCCTGGCAGGTCTTCCGGGGCTCGGAAGCGATCCGGCGCGGGCTGCTGTCCCGGCACCATCTGCGGGGCGCGTCCTGGATCCGGCTCCGGCAGGACGTCTACGCCGACGCGCGACTCGACCGCGACCACGCGCTGGCCTGCCGCGCGGCGCTACTACGCATGCCACCCGGTGCGGCGATCGCCGGCCCTTCGGCGGCCTACCTGCACGGGGTCGAGCACGCCGCCGACTTCACCGACGACGTGCACGTCCTGCTGCCGGCCACGGTCCGGGCCGACTCCCAGCCGGGTGTCCGGGTGCACCACGCCCCGATGTCGAGCACCCGCAGCGGCCTCCTGGTCCCCGCCGCCGCCGCAGCCGCGCGAACGAGCCCACCCGCCGGCACCAACCCACCCGCCGACACGAACCCATACGCAGGCACGAACCCATACGCAGGCACGAGGTCGCCCACCGACACGAAGCCACCCGCAAGCACGAGGTCGCCCGCAAGCACGAGCCCACCCGCAAGCACAAGGTCGCCCGCCGGCACGAAGTCGCGCGCCGGCACGAGGTCGCCCGTCGCGGCGTCGTCCGCGGCGGACCGCCCACCGGGCACACCGGGCCGGACCAGATCGCCGAATCCGGCCGACTCCCGCAGGGCGCCCGGACCGCACGGCCCGGCCACCCCGCCGGCTTCAACCGCCGCATTGAACCCGTTCGCGGGGTCGTACCCCGGCGCGGAAATGATCCTGGCCGGGCCGCCGCCCCGCACCGAGCCGGCCGCCTGTGCCTGGGAGACAGCGGTCTGGGCCGATCCCGTCAAGGCGGTCGGCATCATCGACGGGCTGCTGCGTACCGGTTCGGTGAACCGGTCGGCGCTGGCGAGCGAGGCGGCCCGGAACGCCTGCCGCCCCGGTGGGCGGCGAGCCGCGTGGGTGTTCGGCCTGACCGACGGGCTGGCCCAGTCCCCGCCCGAGTCCCACCTGCGGGTCCGCCTCGTCCTCGCCGGCCTGCCCCGCCCGGTGGCCCAGTATCCGGTGCGGGTGCCGACCGGCCTGATCCTGCACCCCGATCTGGCCTGGCCGGAGTTCCGGGTCGCCGTCGAGTACGACGGTCAGTGGCACTCCGACGCGGACCGGATGCACCTCGACCGGCGGCGGCTCAACCAGCTCGTCTCGGCCGGCTGGCTCGTGTTGCACGTGACCGGCCGCCGTCTGCGTAAGGAGTTCCCCGCCCTGGTGCGGGAGATCCGGGCGGCACTGGTGGCCCGGGGGTGGCGGCCGTGACACCGGCCGGAACGCCGAGGTGGCGGCGTCCGGGAAACTCCGGACACCGCCACCTCGGGGAAACTGTCGTTACGGTCGAACGTTGGGCTTGACCGGGGTCTTCACTGCGGCGTAGGCGTCGACGATGCCGTAGCCGTAGAAGCCGTTGAAGTTCAGCGAGCCCGCGCAGTACGCGTCGAACTCGGCGTCCCGGCCCTCGTTGGTGTAGCTCTGCAGCCGCGGCTCCGGGCAGGCGTGCTCGGCCGCCGTCCGGTAGAGGTGCTGCTCGACCAGGTTCGGCGCCATGCCGTAGCCGTTGCGGCCCTGCTTCTTGCCGTGCTTGCTCACGATCAGCGCCGCCACGCCCGAGACGTGCGGGGACGCCATCGAGGTGCCCTGGAGGTAGGTGTAGTAGCCACACTCACCCTTGGCGGTGCACTGCTTGAACACCGAGTTCTCGAAGCCGGCGACGATGTCGCCGTTCTCGTCGACCGACCCCTCCTCCTGGAGCACCTTCTTCGGGTACGTGGAGAGGATCATGTTGGCGTCGGTGCGGTACGTGTCGGTGCCGAAGCCGTCCCGGAACCAGCCACCCGGCGCCGCCACCGAGATCTGCTCGGTGCCGTAGTTCGAGTAGTCCGACTTCTTGCCGGACGGGCCGACCGCCGACACGCCGATCACGTGCGGGCCCTCGACCGGCAGGTCCCAGCAGGTCGCGTTGTCGATCGGGCGCGGGTACGGGTCGGCGCCGTAGTCCGGGCTGCTCACGTCGGTGCGCGGCGCGCCCAGGTCCTCGTGGTTGTTGCCGAGCGAACCGACGAGCGTGACGCCCTTGTGGTGGGCGAAGTTCAGCGCCCGCTTCATCGCCTCGATGACGGTCCGCTGCTCGGCCTGCGCCTCCGGCGAGTCCGCCGGGTTGGCGGTGCAGTTGTAGAGCCACGGGTCGACGTAGAAGGACATGTTCACCACGTCCAGCCCGGAGCGGCCCGCGTGCACCAGGGAGTTCACCACCGGGTTGAGGAAGAAGTAGCCGCTGTCCTGGCCACCCTTCAGCTCGACCAGGGAGACGTTCGGGGCCACGCCGGAGAGGCCGAAGCCGTTCGCGGCGGCGCCGATGGTGCCGGCCACGTGCGTGCCGTGCCCGCCGTCGTCGGTGCCGACCGGGTCGAGGCAGCTCGCCACCTCGCACGGGCCGTCGACCTCGGGGATGTCCGGGGCGAAGTTGCGCGACAGCGCCCAGTTGAAGTTGGGCGCGAGGTCGGGCTGGCTGGCGTCGACGCCGGTGTCCAGGATGCCGACGGTGACCCGGCGGTCGCCCGGCTCGATCTTGCGGGCCTTGTCGGCCCGGATCATGTCCAGGCCCCAGAGCTTGTCGTCGAGCGGGTCCATCTTCTTGCCGTTGTTCCTGGCGGCCTTGCCCTTGGTCGCCGCGGCGGCCAGCAGGTGCTCCTGCTCGACCCGGTCCAGCTTCGGCTTGCGGCCGATCGCCTTCTCCTCGGCGGCGCCGACCAGCGCGCCGGCCGCGGTGGCCCGGCTGGCGAAGTCCGCCCGGTCGCTGGTGACCTGGAACAGGCCGACGTCGTCGGTGCGGGCGACGACCTTGCCACCGGCGGCGGCGATCGCGGCGATCGCGGCGTCGGTGGAGACGCCGCTCTCGGCCAGCACGGTGAAGGTCCGGGTGTCCGACGGCGCGGCGTTCGCCGGGATGCTCAGACCGGTCACCGTGAGTGCCAGCGAGGCCGCAGCCGCGACCGCGCCGACGGTGAAGCGCTTGCTCACCACATCAGATCCTCTCGTTGAGGGACGTGGTGTCATCCCACATCACGGGAGCGGGTTCCGCCAGATCGACGTCCGTTATCGGCGGCAACTAGGCATTCGCGTTCGCCACGGTGGTGAGCACCGTGGACAGTCCGGCGAGCGTGGACACTTCGGCGTCCGGTTCGAGGCCCCGCGGGCGGGGCAGTCCGGCCCGGTTGAGCCAGACGGCACGCAGTCCGGCCCGCTGGGCGGCGGCCACGTCGTGCTCCGGCGAGTCGCCCACGTGGACGATGCGCGCGGCGGGCAGCCCGGACGCCGCCACCACCGCCGTGAAGAACTCCGGCGCCGGTTTCTTGGGCACGCCGCCCTCGTGCGCGTACACCTCGAAGGCGAACTGCCCGGCGAGGCCGCAGCGTTCGGCGCGGCTGTTGCCGTTCGTGGCGAAGCCCAGCACGTGGTGCGGGCGCAGCGCCGCCAGCGCGGGCAGCACGTCCGGGAAGGGGCGGCTCAGCGCGTACCGGCGGGCGAAGAACAACGCCGCGAACTCGTCCAGGTCCGCCTCCAGCCCGGCCCGGGCCAGCGAACGGGCCAGGGCGGCCCGCCGGATCTCCTGCACCGGGGAGGCGCTGAGCGCGCCGAAGACCGCACCCCAGTCCCCCTCCAGGTCCGCGAGCGCCACGGCGGCCGCCGCCGGGGTCCGCCGCCGCATCTCGTCGAGTACGGCGACGAGCGCGCCGGTGACCGCCGGGCGCAGGTCGACGAGTGTCTCGTCGGCGTCGAAGACGACGGCGCCGCGCGGCCCGCTCATCGCTCGCCGGTCAGCACCGGCTCGGCCGGCGCAGTCGCCGAGGTGGACGGTGTGCCCCGCAGTTCGTCCGCCCGGACCAGGGCGACGCCGCCCAGGATGAGCGCCCCGCCGGCCAACTGGATCAGGCTGGGCAGTTCGTCGAGCACCAGCCAGGCGATCAGCACCGCGAACATCACCTCGGTCAGCCCCACGAAGGAGGACAGCCGTGCCCCGAGCAGCCGGGTGCCGGCGACACCGGCGAGGTACGCGACCACGGCGGCGATCAGCGACAGCCCGGCGATCGGCACCAGCCAGCTCACCCGGTGCCCGCCGAAGGTGACGTCGGCGGTGCCGGCCGCGAGCGGCAGCGCTCCGATGCCGCCGAGCAGCAGCAGCGCCACCGCGCCGACGGCCATGCCACCGCTGGCCATCACCACCGAGGGCAGGCCCGCGTCGATCCGCCCGGCGATGACGAAGTATCCGGCCAGCCCGACGCCCGCGCCGAGGCCCCAGAGCACGCCCACCGGGTCGAGTCGTCCGGCGCCGGTGAGGTCGAGGACGAGCCCCAGCCCGCACAGGGCGGTGACCGAACCGGCCACCGTGAGCAGCCGGGGGCGCTGACCGTGGACCAGCCACATCCATCCGACCACGAGCACGATGCCGAGGTATTCCAGCAGGAGCGCCACGCCGACCGGGAGGTAGCGGACCGCGTTGAAGAAGCAGGCCTGCGCCGTGGCCACGCCGAGCAGCCCGAACAGCACCACGCTTCCCGCGTTACGGCGCAGCACTGTCCACCTGCCGCGCAGCGCCAGCACGGCGGGGACGGCGAGCACCAGCGCGGCGATGCCGACCCGGGCGATCACCACGGCGACCGCCGACCACTCGCCGGTGATCAGCGGGCGGGCGAAGGTGCCCGAGGTGGCGAACGTGATCGCGGAGAGCAGTGCCAGGCCGAGCCCGACGCTTGACCGTTCACGCATCGGCATCTCCTGGTCATGAGTCAAGGGAGGTTATGCTGATGACGCTAGGCGTAGCCTCCGACAGGAGTCAAGTTGCTTTTCGCCCATGACACCGAATGCGCGCTGGTCAGCGTCGCCGCACTGGTGAACACCGCCGGCGACGACCGGGAAGGGCTGCCCGACGTGGCCGCCCTGGACGCCTTCTTCACCGCCCACGGGTGGAGCGGCCGGCACGAGCACACCGACGCCGAACTGCGCCAGGTCCGCGCGCTGCGGCCCCGGCTGCGCCGCATCTGGTACGCCGACACCGACGAGGTGGTGACGATCGTCAACACGCTGCTGCGCGAGTCGCACGCGCTGCCGCAGCTCGTCCGGCACGACGACGAGCCGTACCACCTGCACGCCGTGCCGCGGGACGCGCCGCTGGCGACCCGGATGGCGGTCGAGGCCGCGATGGCGATGGCCGACCTGGTCCGGATGGGCGAGCTGAGCCGGCTGCGGCACTGCGACCACCCCGACTGCGACAACGTGCTCGTCGACCTGTCCCGGAACCGGTCCCGCCGGTTCTGCGACGCCGGGTGCGGCAACCGGGCCGCGGTGAGCGCCTACCGGGCCCGCAGGGCCGCCGCGTCCCACTCCTGACGCGTCGCGGGCCAGGCGTCGCGGCGCAGCTCGTACTCCACCTCGCCGTGCTCCGTACCCGGGATCGGGTCGTCGAAGGCCAGGTGGAAGGTGCGGACGTAGCGCAACCCGGCGCGGGCCATGACCGCGCGGGAGCGGTCGTTGACGGCCATCGTCTGGGCCCACACCCGGCGGACGCCGACCGTGTCGAACGCGTGCCGCACCAGCGCCCGCGCGCCCTCGGTGGCCAGCCCGTGTCCCCACGTCGCGCGGCGCAGCCGGTAGCCCAGCTCCGCCTCGCCGCCGTCGTCGGACGGGTCGAGCGAGTGCCAGCCGAGGAACTCTCCGGTGAACCGGTCGAGCGTCGCCCAGCGGCCGAGCCCGGGATGCCGGGCGTACTGCGCGAGCACCCGGGGCAGCACCTCGTCCCGGTACGTCCCGGCCTGGGTCGGCGCGCCACCCGTCAGGAAGCGCATGACCTCCGGATCGGCGTCCAGCGCCACCAGCCGATCCACGTCGTCCATCGTGAACCGGCGCAGCGTCAGCCGCGCGGTCTCCAGCAACACGCCGCCGTCGTCACGCACGGTCGGATCATGCCGCGCCCACTGTGACGGGTCGAGGCAATTACCGGCGCCGACTCAGGGGTGGGTCATCCGGAGCAGGTCCAGGGCCTCGTCCAGCTGGGTCTCGGTGAGCGTGCCCGAGTCGACGTGCCCCCGGGCGATCACCACCTCGCGGATGGACACCTGCTTGGCCAGCGCCTCCTTGGCGATCGAGGCGGCCTCGTCGTACCCGAGGTGGCGGTTGAGCGGGGTGACGATCGACGGTGAGCCCTCCGCGTACGCCAGGCAGACCTCGGCGTCAGCGACCAGGCCGGCCACCAGCCGCTCGGCGAACAGGCGGCTGGACGCGGCGATCAGCTTGATCGACTCCAGCAGGTTGCGGCCCATCACCGGGAGCATCACGTTCAGCTCGAAGTCGCCCTGCGACCCGGCGAAGGCCACCGCGGCGTCGTTGCCGATCACCTGGGCGCAGACCTGCCGCATCGCCTCGGCCACCACCGGGTTCACCTTGCCCGGCATGATCGACGACCCCGGCTGGAGGTCGGGGATGCGCAGCTCACGCAGCCCGGCGCGAGGGCCGGAGCCCATCCAGCGCACGTCGTTGGCGATCTTGTAGAGGCCGACCGCGATGGTACGGAGCTGGCCGGACGTCTCCACCAGCGCGTCCCGGGCGCCCTGCGCCTCGAAGTGGTTGCGCGCCTCGGTCAGCGGCAGCCCGGTCGACTCCCGCAGCTTGCCGATCACCCGGTCGGCGAAGCCCAGCGGCGTGTTGATGCCGGTGCCCACAGCGGTGCCACCCAGCGGCAGCTCGGCCAGCCGGGGCAGCGCCGACTCCAGCCGCTCGACGCCGTAGCGCACCTGCGCGGCATACCCGCCGAACTCCTGCCCGAGCGTGACCGGCGTGGCGTCCATCAGGTGGGTACGCCCCGCCTTGACCACCGTCTCGAACTCGGCCGCCTTCTCCTCCAGCGCGCCCGCGAGCTGCTTCAGCGACGGGATCAGATCCTCCACCACGAACTGGGTGGCGGCCAGGTGGATCGAGGTGGGGAAGACGTCGTTGCTGGACTGCGACGCGTTGACGTGGTCGTTCGGGTGCACGTCACGGCCCAGCTCGCGGCTCGCCAGGGTGGCGATCACCTCGTTGGTGTTCATGTTGGACGACGTGCCGGAACCGGTCTGGAACACGTCCACCGGGAACTGGTCGTCGTAGCCGCCCTCGGCGACGTGCGCGGCGGCGGTGGCGATCGCCTGCGCCACGTCCGCGTCGATCACCCCCAGCTCACCGTTCACCAGGGCCGCCGCCCCCTTGATCTGCGCCAGGGCCTTGATCTGGGCCGGTTCCAGCCCGCGCCCCGAGATCGGGAAGTTCTGCACCGCGCGCTGGGTCTGCGCCCGCCACAGCGCCTCGGCGGGCACCTCCACCTCGCCCATCGAGTCGCGTTCGGTCCGGTAGCCGGTCGCCTCTGGAGTCGTCACGCGTTCCATCCTGCCGCGCCACCGGTCGGTGTGCAGGGAAAGTGGCGCGGCCCTCAGCCCAGCTCGGCGAGCAGCCTCTCGGTCTCCCGCCGGTCCGGCGACTCGACCTGGCGGAACAGCGCCAGCGCCCGCCCGGCGTACCGGCGGGCCTGGTCGGGGTCGGTGTGACGCAGGCAGCGGGCCATGCCGTCGAGCGCGCAGGCCTGCTCGTAACGGGCGCTGAGCCGGGTGGCGTCGGTGAGCACCCGGCGGTGCAGGTCCAGCGCGCTGGCGACGTCCCCCTGGTCCAGCATCGCCCGGGCCAGCAGGTTCCGGGACGCACACTGCCCGCCCAGATCCCCGGCGTCGTTCATCGCCATCAAGGCCTCCCGATGCAGCGCGGCGGCCTGCTCCGGCCGGCCCTCCTCGCGCTCCATCATGCCCAGCTCGTTGAGCAGCTCGCCCTCGCCGTAGCGGTTGCCGATCTTGCGCTTCAACGTCAGACCGGTACGCAGGAGCCGCCGGGCCGGTCCACGCTCGCCGCGCCGGTGCCGGACCATGCCCAGGTGGCCGACGGCGTTGCCGAGCTGACGCGGGTCGCCGACCTGCCGGGCGAGCGCCAGATGGTGGCGGCACTTCCGCAGGGCCTCGTCGTACCGCCCGGACCACATCAGGCAGAGCGAGAGGTTGTTCAGCATGTTGGTCAGCGCGAACGGATCGTCCAGCCGGCGGGCGAGCGCGGCCGACGCGTCGTACATCTCGATGGCCTGCCTGTGGTGCCCGTCCACCGCGTAGGCCGTGCCGAGGTTGTCGAGCGCCTTCCGCAGCTCGACCGGCCGGTCGAGCCGCCGGTAGATGCCGACCACCACCTCCATCCGCCGGATCACCTCGGCGAAGCGCGCCCGGCGGTAGTCGGCCGACGCGAGATAGTTGTGCATCGTCGCCACGGCCTCGTCGTCGCCCAGACGCTCGGCGGCCCGCAGGCCGATCTGGTGCGTCTCGATCAGGTCGTCGAGGTGGCCGCCGTAGAAGTTGACGGTCCAGCCCACCCGGGCCAGCTGCCAGCTCTGCCGGAGGAAACCCTCGGCCTCCGCCAACCGGACCAACGCGGTCAGCGTCGACCGGTTCTCCTCCAGCCACGGCCGGCCGAGAACGACGGTGGCCGCCACCAGGTCGGGCCGTACCGGCTCCGATCGGGCGAAAATGCCGTGCGGAGCGGTCTGCTCCAGAGTCAGCGCGATGGCGGCGGCGACGTGCAGGTGATGATCGAGCAGCCGGGCGATCGCCGCCCGTCGCTCGTCGCCGGTCTCGCGCTCCGCCCCGAGCGTGTGGGCGTACTCCCGGATGAGGTCGTGCAACCGGTACCGGCCGGGCTCCACCTCCTCGACGAGGTGCGCGTCGACCAGTTCGTCGAGTGCGTCCTGCGCCTCCGACAGCGACAGCTCCGCGAGCACGGCCGCCACCCGGTTGTCGATGCGGCTGCCCGGGTGGAGTCCGAGCAGCCGGAACACCCGCTGCACCACCGGCGGCACCTGCTCGTACGACAGCGCGAAGGCACGCGCGACCGAGCGCTCCCCGACGGTCAGCTCCGCCAGGGGATCGGCCGCCCCGGCCAGGCGTTCGGCCAGGTCGGCCATCCGCCACCGCGGCCGGTGCGCGAGCCGCGCCCCGGCCAGCCGCAGCGCGAGCGGAAGGTGTCCGCAACGGCGCGCCACCTCCGCCGCCGCCTCCGGCTCGGCGTCGACCCGTTCCGCGCCGGCCACCCGGGCCAGCAGCTCGACCGCCTCGTCGGCATCGAGTACCGGCAGGGAGGTGGGCCGCCCCGCGTCCACGCCGACCAGCCTGCGGCGGCTGGTGATCAGCACGGTGCAGTCCCGCCCGTTGGGCAGCAGCGGGACGACCTGCGCGGCGTCCGCGGCGTTGTCGAGCACCACCACGGCCCGCCGGTCGGCCAGTTCGGAACGCCACATCGCCAGCCGGCCCGCCAGGTCGGCCGGAACCCGCTCGGCCGGCACACCGAGCTGCTGGAGCAGGATGGCCGCCGCAGCGGCAGTGCTCAGCGGGCTGCGGTCGCTGTGCCCGTGCAGGTCGACGAAGAGCTGCGCGTCGGGGAACCGGTCGACGAGCGCGCTCGCCACCTGAACGGCCAGTGTGGTCTTGCCGCTGCCGGCCATACCGTCCAGGAGCTGGACCCGGCTTCCCTCCTCGGCGACCTCCTTGACCAGCCGGGCCACGGTCTGCTGGCGCCCGGTGAAGTCGCTGATCGCCCGGGGCAGCGCCCGGACCGGCGCGGTGACCCGGCTCTCCGGCACGCCCAGCACCAGGTCGCCGCCGAGCACCCGCTGGTGCAACTCCTGCAACGCCGCGCCGGGCTCGATGCCCAGCTCCTCGGCGTAGATCCGGCGGCCCTCCCGGTAGACGGCGAGCGCGTCCGCCTGCCGGCCGACCGCCGAGAGAGCCAGCATCAGCTGCCCTCGCAGCCGTTCCCGCAGCGGGTTGTGCTCGACCGCCTCGGTCAGCTCGTCGACCAGTTCGGTCCCCCGGCGCAGCCGCAACTCGACGTCGACGCAGTCCTCCAGCACGGCGAGCCGCTGCTCGTCGAGCGCCTGGGCCCGCAGTCGCACCAGCCGGGCCGGGATACCGGCGAGCGCCGGACCGCGCCACAGCGCCAGCGCCGCCCGGTAGTGACGGCGGGCCTCGGCAAACCGGCCGGCGGCGGCCTCGGCGCGGGCCGTCTCCACGGCGCGGGCGAACATGTCGGCGTCGAGGTCGTCCGGCTCGATCCGGATGCCGTAGCCCGCCGGGTCGGTGACGATGGTCCCGGCCGGCAGCCCGAGCGCCGCAAACCGCTGCCGCAGTCGCGACACACAGATCTGGAGCTGGGTCCGCGCGGTCGCCGGGGGACGCTCCTCCCAGACGGCGTCGACCAGATCCTCCACCGGCACCACCCGGCCGGGGCGCAGCAACAGCATGGCGAGCACGGTGCGATCCCGGCCCGCGGTGACGGTGGCTTCGCCGCCGCCGACCCGCAAGGGCCCCAAGATCCCGAATCGCATCCGCGCCCCCGCCTGCCGCCATGCAACTTCCAGCAGCGTAGCCCGGCGGTCACCGAGCGGCGCGGCGAGGCGATAGCGATCCGATAGCGACGGCGCACAGACTCGTCACCGGTTGTCGGTGACGACATCCGACGGGGGCGGTGCGCCTGTCCGGCCACCCTGCCGGGCAGGCGCACCGATGTCGATGCATGACGAACACGCCGAGGGGCGCCCGGACCATCCCGGGCGCCCCTCGTGTACGTCTGCCGTCAGCGCCGGCCGACGGTGAGGACCGGCTTGGTGACCTCGGCGAAGAAGTCGTTGCCCTTGTCGTCGACGACGATGAAGGCGGGGAAGTCCTCCACCTCGATCTTCCAGACCGCCTCCATGCCCAGCTCGGCGTACTCGAGCACCTCGACGTGCTTGATGCAGTCCTGCGCCAGGCGGGCGGCCGGGCCGCCGATCGAGCCGAGGTAGAAGCCGCCGTGGGCCTGGCAGGAGCGGGTGACCTGGGCGGACCGGTTGCCCTTCGCGAGCATCACCATCGAGCCGCCGGCCGCCTGGAACTTCTCCACGTACGCGTCCATCCGGCCCGCCGTGGTGGGACCGAACGAGCCGGAGGCGTAGCCCTCGGGGGTCTTCGCCGGGCCGGCGTAGTAGACCGCGTGGTCGCGGAGGTATTGCGGCATCGGCTCGCCCGCGTCCAGCCGCTCGGCGATCTTCGCGTGCGCGATGTCCCGGGCCACGACGAGCGGGCCGGTCAGCGACAGCCGGGTCTTCACCGGGTACTTCGACAGCTCGGCCCGGATCTCGTCCATCGGCCGGTTTAGGTCGACGCGGACGACCTCCTCGGTCTCCAGCGTCTCGTCGGTGACGTCGGGCAGGTAGCGCGCCGGGTCGGTTTCGAGGCGCTCCAGCCAGACGCCCGACGGGGTGATCTTCGCCACCGCCTGCCGGTCGGCCGAGCAGGAGACCGCGATCGCCACCGGGCAGGAGGCGCCGTGCCGGGGCAGCCGGACCACCCGTACGTCGTGGCAGAAGTAGCGCCCGCCGAACTGAGCGCCGATGCCGAAGTTGCGGGTCAGCTCCAGCACCTCGGCCTCCAGCTCCAGGTCACGGAAGCCGTGCGCGCTCATCGAGCCCTCGGTGGGCAGCGCGTCGAGGTACTTCGCGGAGGCGTACTTCGCGGTCTTCAGCGCGTACTCGGCGGAGGTGCCGCCGATGACGATCGCCAGGTGGTAGGGCGGGCAGGCCGCGGTGCCGATGAGCCGCAGCTTCTCCTCCAGGAACTGCATCATCCGCGTGGGGTTCAGCAGCGCCTTGGTCTCCTGGTAGAGGTAGGACTTGTTGGCCGAGCCGCCACCCTTGGCCATGAAGAGGAACTTGTACGCGTCGGCGTGGCCGTCCGGGTCCTCGGCGTACAGCTCCACCTGGGCGGGCAGGTTGCTGCCGGTGTTCCGCTCGTCCCACATGGTCAGCGGGGCGAGCTGGGAGTAGCGCAGGTTGAGCCGGGTGTACGCCTGGTAGACGCCGCGCGAGATCGCCTCCGCGTCGGTGCCGTCGGTGAGCACGTGCCGGCCGCGCTTGCCCATCACGATCGCGGTGCCGGTGTCCTGGCACATCGGCAGCACACCGCCGGCCGCGATGTTGGCGTTGCGCAGCAGGTCGAGCGCGACGAAGCGGTCGTTCGGCGAGGCCGCCGGATCGTCGATGATCGCGCGGAGCTGAGCCAGGTGGGCCGGGCGCAGGAAGTGGGCGATGTCGTGCATCGCCTCGGCCGTCAGCGCGGTCAGCGCGCCCGGATCCACTGTGAGGAACCGGCGGCCCCCGGGGCCGTTGACGACGTCCACGCCCTCGTCGGTGACCAGGCGGTATTCGGTCTGGTCGGGACCGGTCGGCAGCAGGGGTGCGTACGAGAAGGCGGCGGCACTGCTCATGACCGAAAAGCCTAGGGCAGAGCTGTCGATCGGTGGCACCCGCAGGTCGGTCCTGGGACGACGCTCTCACCCGCTGTCACTTGCCGTCGGCGCAGAGTTCCCGTTTCGGTCCGCAACTTCCCTGGTCGCTGGGTGGGCGCCAGCTGCCTCCGGGGTCCGGCGCCACCGGCGCGCCGTCCTGGCCCGGCCCCGGCGCCTCGGACGTGCCGGCGCCCCAGCGGACGTACCCGATCTCCCGCCCCTCGCCGATGATCATGCCGTTCGGGCCGACCGCCAGCGCGTTCGCCGAGGTACGCAGCTCGACCAGCACCCGGCCCTCCCGCGGCTCGACCGCGATCAGCCGCGACGGCTTCTCCTCGCTGATCACCGCCGCGTACGGGGTGAGCGCCGCACCGCTCTTGCCGCCCGCAGGCCGGGTCCAGCGGGTCCGGTCGGCCGACAGTTCCCGCCCGAGCAGCGAGCCCTTGTCGGCGCTGCGCACCACGGCGTACCGGTCGTCCACGGCGAGCAGCTTCTCGCCGTCCGCGCCGACCTGGAGCAGCCGGCCGTCGTACCCGTCGAGCACCGCCTCACGCCCGTCCGGGGCGACCCCGATGATCACGTTGCGCCCGCCCTGCGGATCCTCCCGCTGCACGCAGCCGGCGTAGTCGGCGGTGCGCAGGTTGATCCCGGTACGCCGCCACACCTGCTGACCGGTGGCCGGGTCCACGGCGGTCACGGCGTAGTAGCAGCTCCCGTCGCGGGAGGTGGCCGCGATCCGCAGCAGCCGGCCGCCGACCACCGCGAGCCGCTCCTCGCGGCCGGGCTGGACGTTCTGGAGCACCCGGCCGGTGGCGGTGTCCACCACGTGCACCCGCCCGTCGACCGGGAAGCCGAGCAGCGGCGGGACGGACTCCGGCCCGGCCACCCCGCCGTCGATCCGGGTGGCGCCGAGCCGCCGGGTGCCCAGTAGTTCCGGGTCGTCGGCGAGCACGCCGCTGTGCACGCCGGGCAGGAACGCGCTCCACAGCGGAGCGGTGCCGCGCGGCTCCCAGGCGCGCAGCGTGCAGTCGGTGGCCTGCACGCAGTACGCGTCCAGCAGCAGGTTCCGGTAGGTCCAGACGGCGATCGCGCGGTCGTCGCGGCGGCGGGTCACGCCGCTGACCGGGTCGAGCACCTCGTACCCCTTGTCGAGCAGCCGGCCCACGGCGACGACCGACTCCCGGCCGCTGCCCGCGACCGCCGACCAGTCGGCCTTGCGCTCCCACAACTGGCCGCCGTCGGCGAGGTTGCGCGCCTCGATGCGGGTGCGCTGCTCGACGATCACTGTGTCGCCGGCGATGGTGACGCTGCGCGGCGTGCCGCCGACGCGCTGCTGCCAGACCACGTCCGGCTCGGAGATCGGCTTGCTGCGGTCGACCCAGTCCCACAGCGCCGGGAACGGGTTCCAGACGCCTGTCGCGGCGAGTACGACCACGGTGACGAGCCCGAGCAGCAACCAGCCGCGTACCCCTAGGCCCTTCACACCGCACACGGTAGCGACGATCACCGGTCCCCCGGGCCGCGTGCGGTGCGTGTCGCGGCGCTTCTTGGGCGGTCCGGGGTGTTAATAAGGGGCCCTTCCACCTCCGAAGGCGTTAACAGGGGGCCCTTCCTTACCCGCGGGCGGCGGAGCGGACCAGCGGCAACGTCCGGTACGGGATCTGCTCGGCCAGCGCGATGATGGTGGACGCGCGCCGGATGCCCTCCGAGGCGACGATCTGGTCGATGACCCGCTGGAGGTCGGTGTTCGACCGGGCGACGATCCGGCAGAGCAGGTCGCTGGAGCCGGTGATGGTGTGCGCCTCCAGCACCTCGGGGATCGCGGCCAGGTGCGCGGTGACCTGGTCGTGGCCGTGCCGCTGGCTGATCTCCAGGGTGACGAAGCTGGTCACCCCGAAGCCGATCGCGGCGGGGGTGATGTCCGGCCCGAACCCGGTCACCACTCCCCGGCCGACGAGCTTGTCGAGCCGGGCCTGGACCGTGCCGCGGGCCACGCCGAGGCGGCGGGAGCACTCCAGCACGCCGATCCGGGGCTCCTCCGCGAGCAGTTCGATCAAGCGAGCGTCCAGCTCGTCGAGCTGTACATCCTGACCAGTGTTCATGGTGTCCGACCGTACCGAATGCACAACCTGACCAGGAATAACGTCAACTGTTGCCCAACTCACTGCGGTCCGTAGATCCTCGCCGGAAGAGCACATCCACGGCGGCCCACGAGGCCGGCCGGTACGCGAGGGAGGCCACCATGACCCAGGCGATCGACCGACCCCAGTCGACCGAGGAGGTCGACGTCGACGCTCTCGTCGGCGCAGTCGACCACGACATCACCCGCGACCCGTTCCCGGTCAAGGGCATGGACCACGTCCACTTCCTGGTGGGCAACGCCAAGCAGGCCGCGCACTACTACTCCACCGCGTTCGGTATGACGTGCGTGGCGTACCGGGGGCCGGAGCAGGGCTACCGCGACCACGCGCAGTACGTGCTGACCAGCGGTTCGGCCCGCTTCGTGCTGACCGGCGCGGTCCGCCCGGACGCCGACGGCGCCGAGCACGTGGCGAAGCACAGCGACGGCGTCTCCGACATCGCGCTGGAGGTGCCGGACGTGGACGCCGCGTACGCGCACGCCGTGGCGCAGGGCGCGACCGGCGTGGTCGAGCCGCACGACGTCAGCGACGAGCACGGCACCGTGCGGATGGCGTCCATCGCCGCGTACGGCGACACCCGGCACAGCCTGGTCGACAGGTCCCGCTACACCGGCCCGTTCCTGCCCGGCTTCGTCGCTCGCGGCCCGATCGTGGACCGGCAGCCGATGATCGACGCCGGCCTCCAGCCGAAGCGGTTCTTCCAGGCGGTCGACCACGTGGTCGGCAACGTGGAGCTGGGCCGGATGGACGAGTGGGTCGAGTTCTACAAGCGCGTCATGGGCTTCTCGAACATGGCGGAGTTCATCGGCGACGACATCGCCACCGACTACTCGGCGCTGATGAGCAAGGTCGTCGCCAACGGCACCCGCAAGGTGAAGTTCCCGCTCAACGAGCCGGCCGTGGCCCGCAAGAAGTCGCAGATCGACGAATACCTGGAGTTCTACCAGGGCCCCGGCGCCCAGCACATCGCCGTGGCCACCAACGACATCCTGGCCAGCGTGGACGCCATGCGCGCCGCGGGTGTCGAGTTCCTGGACACCCCGGACTCGTACTACGAGGACCCGGAGCTGCGCGCCCGCATCGGCAACGTCCGGGTGCCGATCGAGGAGCTTCAGTCCCGCAAGATCCTGGTCGACCGGGACGAGGACGGCTACCTGCTCCAGATCTTCACCAAGCCGGTGCAGGACCGCCCCACCGTCTTCTTCGAGCTGATCGAGCGGCACGGCTCGCTCGGCTTCGGCAAGGGCAACTTCAAGGCCCTGTTCGAGGCGATCGAGCGCGAGCAGGAGAAGCGCGGGAACCTGTAACACTGTCCGCGTGACCCAGCCTCCTCCGAACCCGATGCCGCCGCCCGCCGGACATCCAGCCGCGGGCGGCGGCTTCGCGCCGCCCGGCGGACCGGCGGTGCCCGCGCAGCACGTTCCCCCGGGGTACGCCGGCCCGCCCGGCTACCCGCCGCCCGGTTATCCCCCACCCGGGTACGCCCCGGCGCCCGTCCCGCCCCCGGTGGCGCCGAACGGGCAGCCGCTGGCGGGCTTCGGCGACCGGTTGCTCGCCTACCTGATCGACACCGCCGTCGCCATGGCGGTGACGATGGCGCTGTTCGTGCCGGTGTTCTTCCTCGTCTTCTTCCGGATGATCGACGAGATCGAGCAGGCCGGCCCGAACGGTCCCGACGCGGTCGAGGTCTGGACGAGCGTGTTCCTGCCGCTGCTCGCCGCCGAGCTCGGGGTCCTGCTGCTGATGCTCGCCTTCTACTGGGTCTACCACGTCGAGTACGCCCGCCGGACCGGGCAGACGCTCGGCAAGAAGGTGATGAAGCTGCGGATCGTGCCGGTGCAGCCGGACGCCGCGCTGACCCGGGGCATGCTCGGCAAGCGCTGGGCCGTCGAGTTCGCCGGCGGGATGTTCGTGCCGTTCCTCAGCTACCTCGACGGTTTCTGGCAACTGTGGGACAAGCCCTGGCAGCAG
The DNA here is from genome assembly GCF_000717585.1 of Micromonospora globosa. Lineage (NCBI taxonomy): Bacteria > Bacillati > Actinomycetota > Actinomycetes > Micromonosporales > Micromonosporaceae > Micromonospora > Micromonospora globosa. The sequence goes on along the minus strand of NZ_JNZR01000017.1, from coordinate 26,763 downwards.
TGCCTCCACGACAAGTTCGCCGGTACGGTCGTCGTTAAGGTTGGCCCGTGAGCGCGAGGAGTGAGCCGGGTCTGCGAGCCCCGCAGTCGGGAACTAGGACGGCATCGTGAGTTTGGAACCCGGCTGGTACGTCGACCCCGCCGACACGGAGACCCGCAGGTGGTGGGACGGCGAGGGCTGGATCGGCGCGCCGATCCCGGTCGACGTCACCCCGCCCGACGGCCCGCCGCCCCCCGAACCGGAGCCCGCGCCGGCCACCCCGACGCCGGCCACCGAACAGCAGGCCGCCGGTCCCGGCGGCCGCCCCGACGCGACCCCGACGTCCGGCGCGCCCGGCCGGCCGGGCCCGTGGCCGGGACAACCGGGTCAGCCCGGCCAGGCCGGCCCGTGGCCGGGACAGCCGGGTCAACCGAACCCGTGGCCGGGTCAGCCGGGCCAGCCCGGGCAGCCGGGACAGGCCGGGCCGGGCATGCAGGGACCGCCGCCGGGCTGGCCGTACCCGCACTGGCCGGGCGCACAGCCGATCCCCCGCCCACACGGACTGCCGCTGGCGTCGTACGGCGCCCGGCTGATCGCGCGCCTGATCGACTTCGGCGTGGTGTTCCTGCTCAACGCCGTTGTCAACGGCTGGTTCGTCTGGCGCTACGTCGAGGCCGTCTCCCCGTACCTGCGTGAATCGGTGCGCCGGGCGCTCAACGGCGACACGTCCACCGAAGGGCTGCCCCAGATCGACGACCAGGCCGGCGGCCTCCAGATCGCCATTCTCGTGATCGCCACCGCGCTCTGGTACGCGTACGAGGTGCCGTCGATGGCGGCGCGCGGTCAGACCTTCGGCAAGCGGCTGATGGGCATTCGCGCGCTGCCGGTCGAGGCGGACCAGCCGCTCGGCTTCGGCCGGGCCACCCGGCGCTGGAGCACGCTCGGCCTGCCGACGCTGCTCTGGTACTGCTGCGGGCTGGGTCTGCTGCTCCAGCTCATCGACGCGATCTCGCCCCTGTTCGACCACCCGCTGCGCCAGGCCCTGCACGACAAGCGGGCGCAGACGGTGGTGGTCCAGCTCCCCCGCAAACGTGACACCGGTACCACCCCGCCCGAGAGCGCCGACACCCCGGGAGACACCCCATGACCGAGACCGGACGCCACCAGCCTGCGCCGCGGCTCACCCGCGCCGACCTGGACGCGCTGCCCAACTACGTTCCCGGCCGCAGCCCCGCCGACCTGGCCCGGGAGCTGGGCCTGGCCGAGGCGATCAAGCTGGCCAGCAACGAGGTGCCGTACGGCCCGCTGCCGGGTGTGGTGGAGGCGGTCGCCGAGGCGGTCGCCGGTTCGCACCGCTACCCGGACATGGGCGTGGTGGCGCTGCGCCAGGGGCTCGCCGAGCGGTACGGCGTGGACGCCGACCGGATCGCCACCGGCTGCGGTTCGGTGGCGCTGGCCGAGCACCTGGTCCGCGCCACCTGCCTGCCCGGTGACGAGCTGCTCTACTCGTGGCGCTCCTTCGAGGCGTACCCGATCATCGCGGCGACCAGCGGCGCGACAAGCGTGCGGGTGCCGAACGACGCCGGCCACGGCCACGACCTGGACGCGATGGCGGCGGCGGTGACCGACCGGACCCGGATGGTCCTGGTCTGCAACCCGAACAACCCCACCGGTACGGCGGTGCGCCGGGCCGAGTTGGACCGCTTCCTCGACGCGATGCCGGACGACGTGCTCGTGGTGATCGACGAGGCGTACCGGGAGTTCGTCACCGACCCGGAGGTGCCGGACGGCCTGACCTACCTGGACCGGCCGAACGTGGCGGTGCTGCGCACGCTGTCCAAGGCGTGGGGCCTGGCCGGTCTGCGGATCGGCTGGCTGGTCGCGGCGCCGGAGGTGGCCGCCGCAGTGCGCAAGGTGGTCACCCCGTTCTCCACCAGCATGGCCGCCCAGGCCGGCGCGCTGGCCGCGCTCGCGCAGGCCGACGAGGTGGAGCGGCGCTGCGCGCTGGTCGTGGCCGAGCGGGACCGGGTCACCGAGGCGCTGCGCAAGTTCGTCCCGGACGTGCCGGACAGCCAGGCCAACTTCGTCTGGCTGCCGCTGGGCGACCGGGCGGTGGAGTTCGGCCGGGCGTGCGAGGCGCGTGGCGTGATCGTGCGCCCGTTCCCGGGCGACGGCGTCCGGGTCACCATCGGCACCCCGGCCGAGAACGACGCGTTCCTGGCCGCCGCCGAGGCCGCTCTGGCCTGACCGGGCGCGCCCGGCGCCGGTCCGTCAACCCCCTACGGACCGGCGCCGGGCGTCTTCGTCCGACCGATCAGACAAGAGCACTATAGGTGCTTTTGTCCGTTTTTAGGCTTGACTCGCCAGATCAGGTCACTGCCAGCAACACCGGCTCGGCCATCAGGAAGTAGCCCTGGTCGTCGTCCTCCGGAGCGGCCTGCTCCCGCAGCCGCTCCACAGCGACGTAGCCGTCCACCGCGTACGCCCGGCCCGGCCGCCAGCCGATCCCGTCGCGGCCCAGGTCGAGCACGAAACCCGACCGGGTCGTACCGGTGAGCGGGTCGACGGTGACCAGTTCCCGCCGGTCGGTCAGCAGGTGCACCCGCCCCGGCTCGGTCGCGAGCACCCGGGCCGGATGGATGTCCGCCCGGCGCCACAGCTCCTCGCCGGTACGCGCCGAGCGCCCGACCACCACCGGGCCGGACGTGTCCACCGCCCGCTCACCGTCGAGCACCGTGTCCGGGTGGTCCAGGCCCGGCGCGGCGGCCGGCTCACCCGGGTCGGTCACCAGCCAGCCCCGGCTGCCCGCGCCGTCCGGCCCGGCGGTACGCAGCCCGCGGCAACCGGAGTGCCCGTCGCGGCAGCCCACCGGCGTGACGACGAGCTGTTCCGGCGCGCCCGGCGGCCGCCAGCGGGTCCGCACCACACCGGTCGCCGCGTCCCGCAGCTCGACCGCGGCCGGGCCGTCGCAGCTGTCCACGCCGACCAGCTCACCGCTGGCGGTCGTGCCCACGTCGGACCGGCAACCCCTGCTCACGTCCGCATGCCAGAGCCGGCGGCCGTCGGTGAGGTCGTACCCGCCGATGCCGCCCGGACCGGTCGCGAGCAGCACGGCCCGCCCCTCGGACGTGCGCGCCACGTGCAGTCCGGCCGGATCCCAGACCGTGGCGGCGAAGGTGCGTCGCGGCTCCGGCACGGACCCCGGCTGCGGGCCGTCGGCCCGCCAGGCCACCCGTCCGGTACGCGCGTCGAGCGCCACCAGCTTCCCGTCGGACCAGCGGCTGACCACCGTAGTGCCCTCGGCGAGCACTCCGACCAGCGTCGCCGGCCAGCGGCGGAAGGACCAGAACGGGGTGACCCGGTGCCGTCCGGTGACCGGCTGGTCCGCGTACACCTGACGGGTGCCCGCGTAGACGCGGAGCCGGCCGTCCACGACGAGGGGCGCCACCGGCAGCCGCGCGAGCACCCCGGCGGTCGGCGCGGGCGCCGCCGGGTAGGGCTTCCGGGCCGGGGTGTCGACCTCGGCGGGCGCCAGCACCCGGACGACCACGGCGACCGACGCCGCGACGGCGAGCACCGCCACCAGCGCCACCACGGCCCGCCGCCTCGCGGCCTTCGCCATCCGTCACCTCCGCCCCGGCACCCTACCGGCCGCGTGCGGGCCGGGTACGGGGAGCGGCCGGGTCGGCTCAGGCGGCCTCGGTGGATCGGGCGGAACCGGCGGCCAGCGCCAGGTCGGCCAGGTCGCGCCGGAGCGCGCCCTCGACCGCGCGGGCGGCCAGGCCACCGAGGATCAGGGCCAGCACCCGCCCGTACGCCCGGGTCGGCACCGCCTCCTGCTCGACGGTGACCTCGGTGCAGCCGCGCCGCCGCCGCTCGACGGTGCGCAGCGTCCAGGTGATCCGGTAGTCGGCGCCGGCACCGCGCGACCCGAGCACCAGGCGGCCGGGCGCGACCGCCTCGATCACCTCGAACTCCTCCGGTTCGGTGCCGCCGTCCGGCCGGACGCGGGTCTCCCGCCACACGGTGCCCGGCCCGAACCCGCCGGTGCCGAGGACCTCGACCGCGTCCACCGCCGAGAGCCAGTCGGCGCGGGCCGGGAGGTCGGTGAGCAGCCGCCACAGATCGGCGTCCTGCGCTTCGATGAATGCGGAAACCGTCACCGTCGACATGGCACCTCCCGTGTCGTACACGGTACGGGCCGTGACCGGAAACGGGGAGCCTCCCGGTGACATTTCCACCACCGGTGCCCCCGGCCGGGGCACCGGTGTGTGGCGCAGGAGCGGTCAACCGCGGAGCGCGCCGCCCCGCAGCGCGGTGACGAACGCGGCCCAGCCCGGCGGGCTCACCGCGAGCGCCGGACCGTCCGGGTCCTTCGAGTCGCGTACGCCCACCACGCCGTGCTCGGCGACCACGTTCGTCGCCACCTCGACGCAGAGACCCTGATCGTTCGAGCGGCTACTGGTGCGCCAGACGGCACCGGTCAACTCGGTCATGCTCGGTCCTTCCTGTTTCGGCTTCCGCGGGTACGCCCTGGCCCGGCACCGCGGGCGGCTCCCGGCTCGACCGGGAGCCACCGGCCGGGGCGTAGGTGATCCGGAGCGATCAACGCCGAAGGAAACGGCCCCGGTCGCACATCGGGTGCGACCGAGGCCGGTTCGGAAGGTCGGATCTCAGCGAGCCGAGAGGATCGTCCCGGTGACCTCGCCCAACGCGACTGCGGTGCCGTCCGGGCCGGGCGCGGTGGCGGTGATCGTCACCGTGTCGCCGTCCTCCAGGAACGTCCGCTCGCTGCCGTCGGCGAACTTGACCGGCTCGGACCCGCCCCAGGTCAGCTCCAGGAACGAACCGACCTGGCCGCGCTCCGGACCGGAGACGGTGCCGGAGGCGTAGAGGTCGCCGGTACGCAGCGACGCGCCGTTGACGGTGAGGTGCGCGAGCTGCTGAGCCGGGGTCCAGTACATGCCGGCGAACGGCGGCTCGGCGACCCGCTCGCCGTTCCACTCGACCGACAGCGTCAGGTCCAGCCCGAGGCGCGGGGTGTCGCGCAGGTAGTCCTGCACCGGCGGGTCCTGGTCCGGCGCGGGCACGAACGCGTCGGACAGCGCCTCCAGCGGCGTCACCCAGGCCGAGACGGAGGTCGCGAACGACTTGCCGAGGAACGGCCCGAGCGGCTGGTACTCCCACGCCTGGATGTCCCGGGCCGACCAGTCGTTGACGAGCACCACGCCGAAGACGTGGTCGGCGAAGTCGGCAACCGGCACCCGCTCGCCGAGCAGGCTCGGTACGCCCACCACGAAGCCCACCTCGGCCTCGATGTCCAGCCGGACCGAGGCGCCGGTGGTCGGGCCCTGCGCGCTGGCCCGCTGGCCGGTCGGGCGGGTCACCGGGGTGCCGGAGACGACCACGGTGCCGGCCCGGCCGTGGTAGCCGATCGGCACGTGCTTCCAGTTCGGCAGCAGCGGCGGCTGGCCGGGCCGGAAGATCTGCCCGACGTTCGAGGCGTGGTGCTCGGAGGAGTAGAAGTCGACGTAGTCGGCCACCTCGAACGGCAGCGCCATCTCGACCTCGCGCAGCGGCACCAGCAGCGGCTCGACCGCCGCCCGGTGCTCCGGCTCGGTGAGCAGCTCGACGACCCGCTGCCGGACCGCCGTCCACTGCGGGCGGCCGAGCGCCATGAAGGCGTTGAGCGTCGGCCGGCCCAGCGCGCCGCCGGCCAGCACCAGACCGGCGGCCTCCGCGCCGGCCAGGTCCAGCGCGAAGTCACCGATGCGGACGCCGACGCGCGGCTCGCCCTCGCCGTGCCGGAACACGCCGTACGGCAGGTTCGTGACCCCGTACGGCGACCCTGCCACACCCGGAACCCAGCTCATGCCTCAAAGCCTCCGTTCACCAGCCCCAGCCGGATCAGATCGGTAAGTGGTTCGGAGATGCTGCACGAGCCGTACCCGACCCAGAGCGGACGCTCGGCGTCGCGGTGCGCCCGGGCCGGCTCGACCACGCGTACCGGGTCGGTGGCGGCGAGCAGCTCGGCCACGCCGTCCACCTCGGCGCCCCCGACGGCGGCGAGCGTGGCGCCCAGCACGTTGACGAAACCGTGGTGGTTGAAGCCGGTCTCCGGGTCGCGGTGCCGGATCGCGTGGTGCAGTCCGGCGGTGAGCTTGAACGGCAGCTTACGGTCCCGGCACGCGCAGATCACCGCGGCCAGCTCGACCGGGGTGGGGAACAGTTCCGCGGCGAGCCCGCCGGTGCGGAACTTGGCGGCCACCGGCAGCCCGCCGGCGCGCGCCTCGGCGAGCGTGTCGAGCGCGCCCATCAGCCCGAAGGTCAGCGGGATCTCCGCGTACACGGCGGCGCCGTCGAGCCGGCCGGCGAGCGTCATCAGCTCGGACAGCCCGGGTTGCGGGTCCTCGCCGCGCTTGGCGACCGGCGCTTCGATCTGCCGGGCGGTCACCCCGTCGGGCGCGAGCGCGTCCAGCGCCTGCGGGAGCTGGTCCAGGCCGGTGTCGCCGATCAGCCCGATCACCAGGCCCTCGGCCGGGTCCACCAGGCCGTTCAACGACCCGCGCTGGATCTCCGAGGCGGGCAGCAGCAGCGGGCCGACCATGTCCGCGTACCACGCGGTTCGGTGGGTGCGGTGCGCGATCACCGCGTCGGGCAGCGCGGCGTTGCCGGGCGGGAAGACCGCGGCGTCGTCCACCAGGCCGGAGAGGAGGCGGGGCACCTGCGTTGACACGAGACAAGAATGTACGGGACGCTACGAGGAACGGACAACAGCGTCCGATTATCGGACGCCACCGGCCGGAGAACGGGACATATCGGGAGGCGAGATGCCGTACTACCGCAGCGTCGGCGACGTGCCGCGCAAGCGCCACACCCAGTTCCGCCAGCCCGAGGGCACTCTCTACGCGGAGGAACTGGTCGGCCAGGAGGGTTTCTCCTCCGACTCGTCGCTGCTCTACCACCGGCACGCGCCGACCGCGATCCTCGCCGCCGAGGAGTACGCCCCGCCCACAGTCACCCGCGTGCCCAACCTGCCGCTCAAGCCGCGCCACCTGCGCACGCACAAGCTCGACGGCACCGGCGCGGACCCGGTGCTCGGCCGGCAGTACCTGCTCGCCAACGACGACGTACGCATCGCGTACGTGCTCGCCGACCGGCCGTCGCCGCTGTTCCGCGACGCCACCGGCGACCACTGCCTCTACCTGGAGGCCGGGTCGATGCGGGTCGAGTCGCCGTTCGGCGTGCTCGACGCGGTGGCCGGCGACTACGTCGTCATCCCCACCTCGACCATCCACCGCCTGGTGCCCACCGGCGACGAGCCGACCCGGCTGCTCGCCGTCGAGGCGTCCGGCCACATCGGGCCACCCAAGCGCTACCTCTCCGTACGCGGCCAGTTCCTGGAGCACGCGCCCTACTGCGAGCGCGACGTCCGGGGACCGGACACCCCGCTGCTGGTCGACGGCGAAGAGGTCGAGGTGCTGGTCAGGCACCGCCGCGGATGGACGAGGTACGTCTACGCCAACCACCCGTTCGACGTGGTCGGCTGGGACGGGCACATGTACCCGTGGGCGTTCTCCATCCACGACTTCGAGCCGATCACCGGGCGGATCCACCAGCCGCCGCCGGTCCACCAGACGTTCCAGGGTCCGAACTTCGTGATCTGCTCGTTCGTGCCGCGCAAGGTGGACTACCACCCGGCCGCCATCCCGGTGCCGTACAACCATCACAACGTCGACTCCGACGAGATGCTGTTCTACACCGGCGGCAACTACGAGGCCCGGCGCGGCTCCGGCATCGAGCAGGGCTCGATCTCGCTGCACCCGTCCGGCTTCACCCACGGCCCCCAGCCGGGCGCGGCCGAGCGCTCGATCGGTGCGGAGTTCTTCGACGAGCTGGCGGTCATGGTGGACACGTTCCGCCCGCTCGACCTCTGCGACGCGGCCGCCGCCTGCGAGGACGACGGCTACGCCTGGACCTGGGCGCGCAGGTCCTGACGTACGCGAGAAGGGGCCGCGCCCGGCACGGACGCGGCCCCTTCGCACGCGGTCGTCAGAACGTGGACGCGTCGATGACGAAGCGGTAGCGCACGTCGGAGGCGAGCACCCGCTCGTACGCCTCGTTGATCTTCTCGGCCGGAATCACCTCGATCTCGGCGCCCAGCCCGTGCTCGGCGCAGAAGTCGAGCATCTCCTGGGTCTCCGCGATGCCGCCGATGTTCGACCCGGCGAACGACCGCCGGGCCGGGATCAGCGAGAACGCGTGCACCGACAGCGGCTTCTCCGGGGCGCCCACGTTGACCAGCGTCCCGTCCACGGCGAGCAGCCGCAGGTACGCGTCCATGTCGAGGGTCGCGCTCACCGTGTTGATGATCAGGTCGAACGAGCCGGCCAGCTCGGTGAACGTGTCCTCGTCGGAGGTCGCGTAGTAGCGGTCGGCGCCGAGCCGCAGCCCGTCCTCCCGCTTCTTCAGCGACTGCGACAGCACGGTCACCTCGGCGCCCATCGCGTGGGCCAGCTTCACGGCCATGTGGCCGAGACCGCCCATGCCGATTACCGCAACCCGGCGACCCGGCCCGGCGTTCCAGTGCCGCAGCGGCGAGTACGTGGTGATGCCGGCGCAGAGCAGCGGGGCTGCGGCGTCCAGCTCGATGCCGTCCGGGATGCGCAGCACGAAGTCCTCGGTGACCACGATGGCCTGCGAGTAGCCGCCCTGGGTCGGCTCGCCGTCCCGGCCCACCCCGCCGTACGTACCGGTGCTGCCCTTCAGGCAGTACTGCTCCAGGCCCTTGCGGCAGTTGTCGCACTCCCGGCAGGAGTCGACGAGGCAGCCGACGCCGACCCGGTCGCCGACGGCGAACTTCGTCACCGCGGAGCCGACCTCACGCACCACGCCCGCGATCTCGTGACCCACCACGATCGGGTAGCGGGTCGGACCCCACTCGCTGCGCGCGGTGTGGATGTCGGAGTGGCAGATGCCGGAGAACTTGATGTCGATGAGAACGTCGTCCGGTCCGAGATCCCGCCGCTCGATGGTGGTCGGGGCGAGCGGTTCGGTCGCGGACGTCGCCGCGTAGGCATTGACGGTGAGCACTGATTCCCGCTTCCTTCAGCCGGTGTTTCCGGTCCTCCTACCCTCTCACCGGCGAGCGAACGCGGTGAATCCGGCCACCACCGACGCGGTGATCGCCCCGACCAGCGGCAACGGGCCGCCGACCAGCGCGTACACGAGCAGCAGCACCACCGCGGCGGCGGCCGCGTAGACCGGGACGACCAGGCCGCGCGACATCGCCTCCCGCAGGCCGGGCTGCCACGTCGCCGGGCGCCGCAGCAGCACCGCCACCCCGGCCACCGCCAGCACCGCGAACAGCCGGGACGCACCCGGCGAGGCCGGGGCCAGCGCCGCGACCAGCACACTCGCGATCAGGGACAACCCGGCCACCGACAGCAGGAGACGCCGGATGCCGGCGTCCACGGTCCGGACCGGGTCGGGACGGGCCACCGGCAGGTCGGCCATCGCGGTCAGGTGTTCCAGCGTCTCGGCGTACCGGCGTCGTTCCAGCCGGGCCACGCCCATGTCCTGCCCCGCCTCGCCCAGCCCTGGGTCCAGCCGCAGCGCCTCCCGGTAGGCCCGCTCGGCCAGGTCGAACAGTTGCAGCCGCACCGCGACCAGGCCCAGCACGAGGTGCGCCTCCGGCTCGTCCGGCGACAGCTCCACACCCCGCCACGCTGCGTCCAGCGCCGCCTGCCCGTTGCGCGACGCGGAGAGGACGGCGGCGGCACTGCGCTGCGCGTACGCGTCACCCGGCGCACGCGCCAGGATCTCGTCGGCGGTGGCGGCGGCGGGCTTCCAGCGTTCGAGGTCGAGCAGCGCGAACCCGCGCGCCACGAGCGCCGGCACGACCTCCCCGGCGACGGGTGGCACGGTGCCAGGCGTGTCGCTGGCTGGCGTCTCCGCGGCCGGCGTCCCGAGGGCGGGCGGTTCAGTGGCGGGCGGGCCGCCGGCGGCGGCCACAGCGGCCTCGGCGGCGGCGAGCGCCTCGGACGGCCGGTCGGCGGCCAGGTGCATCCGGGCCAGCATGGTCAACGCGGGCACGTGCGCCGGCTCGGTCGCGATCAGCGCGGTGAGTTCGCCGATCCCCTCGTCGTAGCGCCCCAGCTCGGCGAGCAGGTGGGCGCGTTGCAGGTAACCGTCGGCGGCGGACTGGTCGGGGGCGGCGTCACTCGGCATCCCGGCGAGCGTATCCGCCCGGACCCACCGCGCCGAGGGTGCCCGGCGTCAGGCACTCCGGCAGGACACGCCGGCCCGGCCGCCGCACGTCCCCAGACTGCACCACCGGCGCAGCCCGCTCTCGTCCAGGAACAACCACCCGCACCGCCGGTCCGGGCAGACCCGCACCGTGAACCGGGCCGGATCGGCGAGCAGCTGCGCGCCGCTGAACGCGGCGGCGTGCACCGGCAGCCGCAGCCCGGCCGCCAGGTCCGGCCACCACCTGCCGCGTCCGTCGGTCTCGCGCCGGAAGACGAGCGTACGGGCGGCGGCCTCGGCGGCCCGCGCGACAGTCTCGAAGGCAGCGCCGTCGTCCGGGTCGACCAGGCTGGCGTAGAGCGCGGCGCGGAGCGTACGGGCCTCGTCGAGCACCGCCTCCGCCGCTACCGGGTCACGGCGTGCGAGGTGCAGCAGGCGGTTCGTCGAGACCTCGTCCACCAACCCGACGTGGCCGGCCCAGACGGCGAGGGTCCGGTAGCCGCGCAGCCACTCGGCGCCGGGCAACGGCGGCTCGTGCCCCCACCCGGCGAGGGTGTTGCAGAAGTCCAGGGCCGGGTGGCCGCCCACGCTCCACGGCAGGCTCTCGTCGCCGACCCGGATCTCGTGCATCGGCCGGGCGGCCCGGTCCAGCCGGTCGTCGCCCGCGAGCACCCGGCGCTGCACCTCCCGGAGGCGGGGCCCCGGCTCGACGCCGAAGTCGGCCGCGAGCAGGTCCCGGGTGGCGTTGTAGAGGCGCAGCGCGTCGGCCCGCCGGTCGCCCCGGTACAGGGCGGTCATCAGGACCGCCACGAGGTGTTCCCGCGTCGGGTGCTGGGCGGCCAGCGGCATCAGGTCGGCGACCGCGCGCGTGTGCCGGCCCAGCGCGAGCTGCGCCTCGGCCCGAAGCTCCACGGCGACCAGGCGAAGTTCCTCGACCGTGCCGTGCAGCCGGTCCCGCAGCTCGTCGTCCGCCGCGTCGGCGAGCAACGGCCCACGCCAGAGGGCGAGCGCCCGGTCGAGCGACCGCACCCGCTCGGCGGGATCGGCGGCCCGCCCGGCCGCCCGGACCAGGTCGGCGAACTCGTCGACGTCGACCCGGTGCCCGTCCTCCTCCACCGCGTAGCCCTCGCCCCGGGTGCTGATCCGCACCCCGTACGGGTTGAGCGAGCCCCGCAGCCGCCCGATGTACGTCTGCACCGCGCTCCGGGCCGTGGCCGGCGGCCGGCCGTTCCAGAGCAGGTCGATGAGGCGGTCGGTCGGCACCACCCGGCCCACGTCGAGCAGCAGCACCCCGAGCAGGCAACGCTCCTGACGCCGGCTGCCGACCTCGACCGGCCGGCCGTCGTAGCGGGCCTCGAACGGCCCGAGCAGGCGGAACTCCATACCGAACAGGACGGGTCGGCCCAAGCCCGGGGTTGTCGCCCGACGGTGATCGCGTGGTGAGGAACCCGGCCGGCCGGGTCCGCCCGCTCGACTGTTGCCGCTCGACGCGGTGATCCGGTGGTGACCGGGCCCGGTGATGCTCGCCGCCCGGACCGGCGAGGGATCCGGACCAGCGAGGGATGGAGTGGAATATGCGGTTCAGGATGAGCATCGCGGTGGCGAGCGTCGCGGCGGCGGTGGTCGCGGCCCTACCAGGCTCGGCGTCCGCCGCGCCGGAGCGGCATCCCGCCCCGGGTGCCTGGGAACCGGCGCCCCAGGCGCCGTTCGAGATGCCAGCGGGCGCGCGATGCGAGTTCGCGGTACGGGTCGAGCCGATCGTGGACGAGGTGCGGAAACTGACGATCGAGACCTACCCGGACGGCGCGCCGAAGCGGGAGTTGTTCACCGGCGCTCTGATCAACCGGGTCACGAACCTGGAGACCGGCGCCACCTCGACGGCGGACGCGAGCGGCACCGCCCTCGTCGTCTACGGCACCGACGGCTCGATGACCTGGTACGTGACCGGGCCGGTGCTGCTCGGCTTCCGGGAGAACGCCGGCACCCTGCCGAAGGGGCTGTGGATCGTCGACGGCCGGTTCCGGGTGGAGTTCTCCCCCACCTACGACAAGACGATCACGATGCTCCACGGCACTACCCACAACGTCTGCACCGACGTCGACTGATCGGGTGACGCGGTGGCCGGCGTCCCCGGTCACCGCGTCAGCCGGCCGGAGCCTTGTAGATCAGGGCCACCGCGATCCCGGCCAGCCCTTCCCCGCGCCCGGTGAAGCCGAGGCCGTCGGTGGTGGCCGCGGAGACGGTCACCGGCGCGCCCACCGCCTCGGAGAGCACCCGCTGCGCCTCCTCCCGGCGCGGCCCGATCTTGGGGCGGTTGCCGACGACCTGCACCGACACGTTGCCGATCTGGAAGCCCGCCGCCCGTACCCGGCGTGCGCTCTCGGTCAGCAGCGCCACCCCGGAGGCACCGGCCCACTCCGGCTGGTCCACGCCGAAGTTCGCGCCCAGGTCGCCGAGACCGGCAGCGGAGAGCAGGGCGTTGCAGGCGGCGTGCGCGGCAACGTCGGCGTCGGAGTGACCGGCCAGGCCGTCCTGGTCCGGCCAGTGCAGGCCCGCGACCCAACAGGGCCGCCCGGCCGCGAACGCGTGCACGTCGGTGCCGACAGCCACCCGAGGAACGATCATGACCAGAGGGTACGCACACCTCGGGAGAGATCTTGGTAGCAAAGGGCCCCCATGAGGGCCGTTTCGTACCAAGATCTCGAAGCCCGCGTGCCGCGCGGGCGGCGCGTCAGGCGCCTGTGGTCAGGAGGTGTTCGGCCAAGGCGAGGTCGAACGGGCGGGTGATCTTCAGGGCCAACTCGGAGCCGGGCACGCACATGACCGCGCCGCCCTGCTTCTCGATCAACCCGGCGTCGTCGGTCAGCGCGTCACCGGCGGACCGGTGGGCCGCGACCAGCACCGACCGGCGGAAGCCCTGCGGCGTCTGCACCGCCCGCAGCGCGGACCGGTCGACTGTGCCGAGCACCCGCTCGGTCGCGTCGACCTCCTTGATCGTGTCGACCACCGGCAGTACCGGGATCACCGCGTCGTGCCCGTCGCGGACCGCCGCAGCCACCGTCTCGACCAGGTGGGGCGGGGTGAGCGCGCGGGCCGCGTCGTGCACCAGGACGATCTCCGGACCGGCAGGAACTGCGGCGAGTGCCGCCGCCACCGACGCCTGGCGTTCGGCACCACCGGGGACCACTGTCACCGGGGCCACGGGGGCGAGCATCGCGCGTACCGCCTCGACCTCGGTCGCCGGCGCGGCCACCACGATCGTGTGCACGGAGGGCGCGGCGGCGATCCGGCGGACCGCGTGTACGAGCAGCGGCTCACCGGCGAGCAGCCGGAGCGCCTTCGGGGCGCCGGGTCCGAGGCGCACCCCGGCACCTGCCGCAGGAACGAGGACCGCGACGTCACCGCGCGGATTGAGCTGCGCGGTCACGTCGCGGTCCTCGGATTCGTTCGCTGCGGGGTGGGTAGAGGCAGAGGCGTGGATCAGGCCTCGGTCAGCACCTTGTCGAGCAGCGTCTCGGCCTCGTCCTTGGTGCTCTTCTCCGCCAGCGCGACCTCGCCGACGAGGATGTCACGGGCCTTGGCGAGCATCCGCTTCTCGCCCGCCGACAGGCCCCGCTCCCGCTCCCGGCGCCACAGGTCGCGGACGACCTCGGCCACCTTCAGCGGGTTACCGGAGGCCAGCTTCTCCAGATTCGCCTTGTAACGCCGCGACCAGTTGGTCGGCTCCTCGGTGTGCGGTGCACGGAGCACGTCGAAGACCTTGCCCAGGCCCTCTTCGCCAACCACTTCGCGCACACCCACGATCTCGGCGTTCTCGGCGGGCACCCGGACCGTCAGGTCACCCTGTGCGACCCTCAGGACGAGGTATTCCCTGGGCTCGCCCTTGATGACCCGAGTCTCGATTGCCTCGATGAGTGCGGCCCCGTGGTGGGGGTAAACAACGGTCTCGCCGACACTGAAAACCATAGGTTCGAAACCCCTTTCGCTGTGTCTAGGGTAACACGCTCAGGCACCGATGTCTCACCGCTGTCCTGATCGTTGGCGCAGCTCAGGGGCCCTGTGAGAGGTATTTCTTCAGCTTGACAGGCGGTCAAACCGATGCTTTCGACACGCTCCGTGAGGAACACGTGACAACCCGGTAAGGGGTGACGGGAGCGTCCAGATCTAGGGCAATGCGCTCCTTCCATGGTAGCTCCGCAAGTCCGTCCGCGCCCAGGTGTGGCGTTACGGCGGTCGGTGCGGGACGCTGGTGAGGGACGTGACGTCCGCTCACCGAGACGTTCCTGGGGGTCCGATGGGCGTGCCTGACGCTGACGGCCAGGGGCCGCCGGACGGGCTGCCCGGCCTGCCTCCGGAGTGGGGCCGGGTGGTCGTCCCGGACGACGCCTCGGCGCTCGCCGACGAGGCCCGGCAGGTCCGCCGGGAGCTGCGCCGCGCGCGGCAGGGCTCCGGCCGGCGTGCCGTTCCGGCCCGCCTCGGGCTGCCGGTGCTGATCCTGCTCGTGTCGGTGCTCGTCACGCTCGCCGGGCTGGCCGCCGTCACCTGGCCGCGCACCACCACGCGGTCCGGCGCGCCGACGGTGCTCCCCCGCTCCACCACCGCGCCGCAACCGGTCGGCCCGCTGCCCGCGCTGGACCTGGTCGGCGCGGACGACACGCCGGTACCGCTGCGCAGCCTGCTGCCCGCCATGATCATCCTGGTCGACGCCTGCGCCTGCGCCGAACAGGTCGGCACCGCGGCGCGCGCCGCGCCGCCCGGCGTCACTGTGGTCACCGTGACCGAGGGCCGCAGCGCCGGACCCGCGAGCGTCCCCGGGGTACGCCCGCTCGGCGACCCGGCCGGCGGCCTGCGCTCCTACCTGCACCTGTCCGCCCACCCCGGCACCGCCGCCGCGCTGCTCGTGGACCGGCAGGGCTCGCTGGTCCGTGTGGTGCCGGAGCTGGGTCCGCTGTCGGACTACGGCGCCGACCTGGCCCGGCTGGGCAGCTGACAGGCCGGTCCGGGAGCGCCGCCAGGGCGGCTGAGCTGCCGGCCCGAGGAGGCGGGAGCCGCCGGTGCCCGGCGCGCGACGGCTGTCAGTAGAGCGCTTCGAGCCGGGCGTCCAGCTCGGCCCGGCCGCGTACACCGGTGAACCGCACCAGCACCGGCGCGCCGGTGCCGCCCAGGAAGGGCAGCTCCAGTCGCCCGCCGCAGCGGAGGAACCGCCGCGCGTCGCCGGTCCCGGTGCCGGACAGCTGCACGGCGATCGACCCGTCCCCGGAGCAGCTCACCGTCAGCCGGTAGTCGTCGCCCCGCGAGGGATTCACCTGCCGTACGACGGGCGGCCCGTCCGGCGTCAGGTCGGACGTCTCCCGCCACACCACGTGCGACACCTGGAGCACACGCGAGGTGCCGTCGTCCTCGACCCGGATCACCACTGACCGGTCCGGCGCCGTCGCCGGGGCACGGAGTGCCCGGGGCGTCGGGTCGCGCCCCGGTCGTGCCGGCCAGGCGTCGCCGGTCGACGGGTCGACCCGCCAGGTTCGGGCGACGGGTTCGGCGCTCGCGGGCGGCGCCGGCACGGCCGTGACCGCACCCGGCTCGGGTGCCGCCGACCGCCACCAGGCCGCACCGGCCGCCAGCGCCAGAACGGTCAGGACGGTCAGCGGTACCCGTCCGTCCCGCTCGTCGAAGGCCATGACGGCAGCGTATCCGTGCGGCCCGGGCGGGGCGAGCCGTCAGCCCATCCGTTCCAGCAGCACCGCGTAGAGCGTCAGGCCCGGTCCGAACGCGAGCATCACCACCCAGCGCGGCGGCGACGGCTCCGTACGCCACAGCCGGTCCAGGATCAGCAGCACGGTCGGGGACGAGCAGTTGCCGTGCTCGGCGAGCGTCCCCCGGGAGGCGGCGAGCCCGTCCGATGGCAGCGCCAGCTCACGCTCCACCACGTTGAGGATCCGCGGACCGCCCGGATGCACCGCCCAGCCGTCCACGTCGGAGCGCTCGCACCCGTGCCGCGCCAGCAGCTCGTCGATCAGCGTCCGCACGTGCCGGGACAGGACCTGCGGCACCTTCGGCGACAGCCCCATCCGGAAACCGGTGTCGGTGACGTCCCAGGTCATGTGGTCGGCGGTGGAGGTGTCGGTGACCGAGGTGACCTCGCGCAGCGCGTACCCCCGGCCGCCGGGGACGACCACGGCGGCGACCGCGGCGTCCGAGAACAGCGCGTGGGAGACGATCTGCTGGGTGTCCACCCGGGCACCAGGCGGCTGGATGTGCAGGCTGGTCAGCTCCGCGCAGAGCAGCAGCGCCGGTCGCCCGCGGGCGGTGACGAAGTCGCTCGCCGCGCCCAGCCCGGGCAGGGCCGCGTAACAGCCCATGTGCCCGACGAACATGCGCTGGGTGCTCGGCGACATCCCCAGATCCCGGGCGAGCAGGATGTCCAGCCCCGGGGTGGCGTACCCGGTGCACGAGCAGACGATGAACAGCCCGATGTCGGAGGCGTCCAGGCCGGCGGCGGTGAGAGCCCGGCTGACCGCCTCCTTGCCCAGCGGCAGCGCCTCGACCTGGTAGCGGCGCATCCGGCGCTCGGTCGGCCACTCCGAGACGTCCTCCAGCAGCGGGTTGACCGCCGCCTGCCGCCGGGTCACGCCCGAGTTCGCGAAGATCCGCTCGGCCAGCGCCCGGGTGTTCCCCTGGAAGTGCTTCGCGAAGAAGCCCGTCCACAGTTCGTCCTGCATCGCAGCCGGCGGTTGTGCCGTACCCAGACCCGCGATCACCGGTATGCCCACGTCCCCCACCCCTGAGCCCTCCCTCACCTCTCGCACCGACTCCTGGTCACCGTGCCGCTTCTCGTTCGCGACTGCGGGGCTCGCAGAACCGGCTCACTCCTCGCGCTCACCGTGCCGCTTTTCGTTCGCGACTGCGGGGCTCGCAAAACCGGCTCACTCCTCGCGCTCACCAACGAGGGAGCGCGCTGTCCCGGTCCGGGTCGCCGCCCAGTGCGGCGATGCCGAGCCAGTCGGCGCACACGTCGGACGTGGCCGGATGCAGCGAGCCGCAGCGGGCGTCCCGGTAGAGCCGCTCCAGCGGATGCCCGCGGCGGGTCGCCGACGTACCGGCCGCCTCCAGCATGGAGGCCGCCACCTCGGCGGCTGTGGTGCCGGCGAGCAGCTTGGCCCGCCACACCCAGCGGTTCGTCTCGGCGTCGCCGGGCGCCTCGTCGACCCGGCGGGCCGCCTCGGCGACCACCAGTTCGGCGGCGGCGGTGGCCGCGTCGGCCCGGCCCAGGCGGGCCCGCACCGCAGGCAGCCCGGCGAGGTTGCGGGCGTTGAGGTGCTCGGCCGCGGCGTCGATGGCGGCCCGGGCCACGCCGACGTAGACCGCCGCGTAGCTCGCCACCAGCCAGTGCGGCATGAGCTGGGCGACGACCAGGGCCAGCCCTTCGACGCCGCCGAGCAGCCGGTCGGCCGGGACCGCCACGTCCAGGTGCACGTCGTGCGAGGAGGTGGCCCGCATGCCGAGCGAGTCCCAGGTGGGCTCGACGGTGATCCCCTCTCCGGCCGGGACCAGGAACTGCGACACCACGGACTGGTCGGCGGCGCTGCGGGCGGCCACCAGGTAGCCGTCCGGGTGGCCGGCGCCGGAGCAGAACGTCTTGCTGCCCTTGATGTGCCAGCCGCCGTCGACCGGCTCGTAGACGGTGCTGAGCTGGGACAACCGGGCGCCGGCGCCGCGTTCGCTCATCGCGACCGCGTACCAGGCGCCGTCGGCCGCCGCGCGCAGCAGCCGGTCCCGCGCCGCCAGCGCCTCGTCCGGTACGCCGAGCGCCTCGGCCAGTTCCTCGGTGACCGCGCCGAGCGCCCCGGTGACCGAGGCGTGCATGTTGAACACCAGCGCGGTCGCGCCGTTGCCACGGGCCAGTTCGGTGGCGACAGCGGCGTACTCGGCGAAGCTCGCGCCCGTACCGCCCAGCTCGGGGGGCACCATCAGGCCGAACAGCCCTGCTGCCCGCAGGTCCGCGAAGTCGTCCACGGGGAACGAGCCGTCGCGGTCGTGCTCGGCCGCGCGGGCGGCCAGTCGCGGCGCCAACCGGCGGGCCGCCTCCAGCGCGTGCACAGTCATGTCGCCCCCTTCTCGGCGTCCTTTACCCCGGGCGGCCCCGGCTACCCGCCCCGGCGCCCCCAGCCCTGGTACAGCACCGCCGTCGACCGGGTCGGCACGATGCGCGGTTCGGTCCTGCCCGGACGGTCGGCACCGCCGCGCATGCGGCGCAGCAGCCAGGCCAGCGTGCCGCCCAGCTCCGGCCGGACCCCGCGCACCGTCAACGACACGCCGTGCCGGGCACACTCGGCGACCAGCGCGCGGGCGTCGACGAACAACCGCGGATCGTGGATGCCGCGCGGCACTGTGGGCAGCCGTTCGCCCAGCTCCACAGCGATCAGCCGGGCCGGCAGCGTGTCGTTGAGCGTGTCCAGCACCAGCAGGCCGCCCGGGCGCAGCAGCCGGCACGCCTCGGCGACCGCCCGCCGCCAGTCCGGTACGTGCTCCAGCAGCTCACCGGCGGAGACCACCGCCGCGCAGCCGTCGGCCAGCGGCACCGCCGTCGCGTCGGCCTGGACCACCGTCACGCCGTGCGCGGCGGCCTGGTCGAGCGCGGAGCGGGTCAGGTCGACGCCGACGTGGCGGTAACCCTTGCCGGCCAGGTGCGGCGCCAGCAGCCCGGCGCCACAGCCCAGGTCGACGAGCAGGTCGTCCGGCGTGGACGCCGCTGGTACCAGCGCCGCCCGGGCCCGGGCCAGCCAGTGCAGCATCGCGAACGCGCCGTCCGGCCGCCACCACTCGCCGGCCAGGTCGTCGTACTGCCGGGGGTCGTTCGGCGGCAGCACCCGGTACGGAGTGGACACCGGCGACGCGTCGGGCATGCGTCGAGCGTGGCACGACTGCCCGGTAACGACCAGACTTCCCTTATGTCGACACGGGTGTTAGGGCTGGTCAGGGCGAGCCATCCGGAGCCCGCGGCGGCGGTCACCGTGGTCGCCGCGCTGCTCGCCGCCGGTGTCGGGCACTCGGCGGCGGGTGTCGTGCTCGTGGCGCTGACGGTGCTGGCCAGCCAGCTCGCGGTCGGGTGGAGCAACGACCTGATCGACGCCGAGCGGGACGCCGCTGTGGGGCGTACCGACAAACCGGTGACCACCGGCGAGGTCGCCCGGACGACGCTGGCCCGGGCCACGGCGGTGGCCGCCGTCGCCGTGCCGGTGCTCGCGCTGGCCGGCGGCCCGGCCGCGGCGGCCTGCGCCACGCTGGGCCTCGTCTCCGCGCTGCTCTACAACCGGCCGCTGAAGTCGACGCCGGTGTCGGTGCTGCCCTACGCGGTCTCGTTCGGCGCGCTGCCCGCGTTCGTGGTGCTGGCGCTGCCCGGCTCGCCGGTGCCCCCAGCCTGGCTGGTGGCAGCCGCCGCGCTGCTCGGCGCCGGCGCGCACTTCGCGAACGTGCTGCCGGACCTGGCCGACGACGCCCGGACCGGGGTGCGCGGCCTGCCGCACCGGCTCGGGCCGGTGGGCAGCCGGCTGGCCGCCGCCGGGCTGCTGCTCGCGGCCACCGTCGCGCTGGTCCTCGGCCCGCCCGGGCCGCCGTCGTGGACCGGCCTGTCGGCGGTCGCCGCCGCCGTGGCCGTGCCGGCGGTCGGCTGGTACGCGGGACGCGCGACAGCCGGACGCTCGGCGACCGCCTTCCGGGCGGTCCTGGTGGTGGCGCTCATCGATGTGGTGCTGCTGGTGACGAGCGGCCGGGTGGTCTGAGGAGTCCACTCCGAGGTGGCATTGCCGGGTCCGCGTGCGGGCCTCGATCAGCTCCAACTACCCTGGAGCGCGGTCTGCGCGGGTATGGCCACCCCGTGCCCGGTGGTCGACCGGGCGGGGATCGTGACGAGGAGGACCGACGTGACGCGCTCGATCAGGGGTTCCCGGGGGCCGGCCCTGCTGCTGGCCGGCACGGCGGCGGCGAGCCTGCTGCTGTCCGGGTGCGGCGCCGGGCAGATTTCCGAGACCGCCAACAAGATCCCGTCGGTACAGGGCGTCAACGTCCAGACCTCCGACAACCTCTTCAAGGTACGCGGGCTCTACGTGCAGTTCCCGGGCCCGAAGGGCTACGAGGCCGGGTCGAACGCGCCGGTCAACGTGGTGATCTACAACGACAGCGAGAAGCCGGTGACAGTGACGGTCACCACCGACAGCGCGCGGGAGATCGTGCTCACCGGCTCCGGCGCGGGTGAGAGTGGCGCGGCCACCCCGACCGGTTCGCCCACCGAGCCGGTCACCACCTCGCCGACCGCGAGCGACCCGAGCGCGTCGCCGAGCCAGTCGCTGGAGGTGACCGGGTCGCCGTCGGCCAGCCCGTCGCCGAGCGAGAGCGAGTCCGCGCCCGCCGGTCAGCCGGCCCGGATCGAGATCCCGGCCCTCAGCTACGCCCAGCTCAACGCCGGCAACCCGCGGTTCCTCCAGCTCGTCGGCCTGAACGAGAAGCTGCTCGTCGGCCAGCAGGTCAACCTGACCTTCGACTTCGGCGACGGCAAGGTCGTCAAGACCCCGGCGCCGATCGGCATCCCGCTGACCCCGGAGGCCACGCCGTCGAAGATCGTGAACCCGCGTGAGCACGCGGGTGAGGACGGCGGCGCCGAGGGCGGCCACTGACCTCTCCCCTCCTTCCGTCGGCACCGCCGCCGTGGCCAGCGCCACGCCGGCGGTGTCGCCGTTTCGGGTGGGCTTTCGTCGTACGGGCCGGTTAGCGTCCGGTGGTGACCACGCCCCGATCGACCCCCTCCCGTGCCGGCGCCGGCCGCGGTCGCGCCGCCACCCGCGAACCCCGCCCGGCCTACGAGTGCGACGCCTGCGGCCACCAGCCCCCGAAGTGGGTGGGCCGGTGCCCCGAGTGCGGCGAGTGGGGTTCGGTGGTCGAGTGCACGGTCACCGGCCCGATGGTCTCCGGCCGGGTGGTCAGCTCGCGGATGCCGGCCGAACCGGCCCGGCCGATCGCCACGATCAGCGCCGCGCCCGCCCGGGCCCGTCCCACCGGTGTGAGCGAGCTCGACCGGGTGCTCGGCGGCGGCCTGGTCCCCGGCGCTGTGGTGCTGCTCGCCGGTGAGCCCGGGGTGGGCAAGTCGACGCTGCTGCTCGACGTGGCCCAGCAGTGGGCGGCCGGTGCCGGCAGCCCGTCGCTGGTGGTCAGCGGCGAGGAGTCGGTCAGCCAGGTGCGGCTGCGCGCCGAGCGGATGGGCACCCTGCACGACCAGCTCTATCTGGCCGCCGAGAGCGACCTGTCGGCGGTGCTCGGCCACCTCGACGCGGTCAAGCCGGGGCTGCTGGTGCTCGACTCGGTGCAGACCATCTCGACCACCGGCACCGAGGGCGTGCCGGGCGGCGTCACCCAGGTCCGCGCGGTCACCGCCGCCCTGGTCGCGGTGGCCAAGGAGCGCGGCATCGCCACCGTGCTGGTCGGGCACGTCACCAAGGACGGCCAGGTGGCCGGTCCTCGCGTGCTGGAGCACCTGGTCGACGTGGTGCTGCACTTCGAGGGCGACAAGCACTCCTCGCTGCGCATGGTGCGCGGCGTGAAGAACCGCTTCGGCGCGGCCGACGAGGTGGGCTGCTTCGAGATGCACGAGGGCGGCATCAGCAGCCTGGCCGACCCGTCCGGCCTGTTCCTGACCCGCTACTCCGAACCGGTGCCGGGCACCTGCGTGACGGTGGCGATGGAGGGGCGCCGGGCGCTGGTGACCGAGGTGCAGGCGCTGATCGGGGCCACCGTGGCCGGCTCGCCGCGGCGTACCGTCTCCGGCCTCGACAGCGCCCGGCTGGCGATGGTCCTCGCGGTGCTCCAGCGCCGCACCGAGCGGCTCACGCTGCACGACCGGGAGGTCTTCGCCGCCACCGTCGGCGGCATCCGGGTGGTGGAGCCGGCAGCCGACCTGGCGGTGGCGCTCGCTGTCGCCTCCGGCGGGCTCAACCTGGCGCTCAACCCGCATCTGGTGGCCATCGGCGAGGTGGGTCTCACCGGCGAGGTCCGTCGCGTCGGCGCGGTGCCCCGGCGGCTGGCCGAGGCCGCCCGGCTCGGCTTCCGGCTGGCCCTCGTGCCGCCCGGGTGCGGGCCGGAGAGCAGCGGCGCCGGGCCGGAGAACATGCGCGTGATCGAGGTCACTGACGTGCGTGCCGCACTCCAGGCGGCCGCCCGCGCGTCGGCGGAGTGACACGGTGGCATCCGCCGGGCGTTTCCGGGCAGGCCACGCAGGCCGCGCCGACCCGCCCGAGCCGGGCATCGTGACACATCACAGTAACCACGAGAGCACCCACCGCATGGCAGTCCGTAGACTGTGCCCGTGCCGATCGACCGCGATGCCACCAAGCCCGCAACGGCGACGCCGCACGCCCGTACCGGCGCCGTGAGCGGCAACCCCGCTCGTGCCATCAGCGTGAGCGTCAACGGAAGCGTCGGCGGCGGGGCCGGCGCCGATCCGCTGCGCGCCAACCTCGCCCTGATGGCTCCCGGCACCGCCCTGCGGGACGGCCTGGAGCGGATCCTGCGCGGCCGCACCGGCGCGCTGATCGTGCTCGGCTACGACAAGGTGGTCGAGCAGATCTGCACCGGCGGCTTCCCGATGGACGTGGAGTTCTCCGCCACCCGGGTCCGTGAGCTGTGCAAGATGGACGGCGCGGTGGTGCTGTCGAGCGACGGCACCCGGATCGTGCAGGCCGGCGCGCACCTGATGCCGGACCCGTCCATCCCCACCGAGGAGTCCGGCACCCGGCACCGCACCGCCGAGCGGGTGGCCCGGCAGACCGGATACCCGGTCATCTCGGTCAGCCAGTCGATGCGGATCATCAGCCTCTACGTCAACGGTCAGCGGCACGTGCTCGACGACTCGGCGGCCATCCTGTCCCGCGCCAACCAGGCGCTCGCCACGCTGGAGCGCTACAAGCTGCGGCTGGACGAGGTCTCCGGCACGCTCTCCGCGCTGGAGATCGAGGATCTGGTCACCGTCCGCGACGCGGTGGCGGTGGTGCAGCGGCTGGAGATGGTCCGGCGGATCGCCGACGAGATCGCCGGCTACGTGGTGGAGCTGGGCACCGACGGCCGCCTGCTGGCCCTTCAGCTCGACGAGCTGATGGCCGGCGTGGACGCCGACCGCACCCTGGTCATCCGCGACTACCTGCCGACCGGCCGCAAGTCGCGCACGCTCGACGAGGCGCTCGTCGAGCTCGACCTGCTCAGCGCCACCGAGCTCATCGACCTCGTGGCCGTGGCGAAGGCGATCGGCTACCCGTCCGCCTCAGACGCGCTCGACGCGGCGGTCAGCCCGCGCGGGTTCCGCCTGCTGGCCAAGGTGCCCCGGCTGCCGGTCGCCGTCGTCGACCGGCTGGTGGTGCACTTCGGCAGCCTCCAGCGGCTGCTCGGCGCGACAGTGGAAGACCTCCAGGCGGTCGAGGGCGTGGGCGACGCCCGTGCCCGTGGCGTCCGCGAGGGCCTGTCCCGGCTCGCCGAGGCCAGCATCCTCGAACGGTACGTCTGACCGACCGCTCAGCCGGTGATGGTCAGCTTCACCGGCTCGCTGATCTTGGTGCCGACGCGGGCGAACACCTGGTACGCGCCGATCGCGGCGAAGTCGCCGCCGGCCAGCCCGCTCGCGCACCTGTTGTCCAGCCGGCCGTTCCAGCCCAGCTCGTAGGAGCGCTCGAAGTTCGGCGTGAACGACTGGACGTCCGAGCCCTTGCCTGTGCCGCAGGTGTCCGACGACCAGATCTTCTCCGCGCCCGACTTGACGTACAGCTCCTGGAGGTCGGCGCCGACGTCGCGGCTGCACGTACGGTTCGACACGTTCTTGACCTTCAGGCGCAGCGTGACCACAGTGCCCCGCTGGGCGGTCGGCGGCACCGCCACCGGCGTCACCAGCAGCTCGGAGTCGGTGCAGGTGCCGTCGTCGGAGACCGGCTGACCGGTCGCGCCACCGTTGCCGGTGCCGCCCCCGTTGTTCGCGCCCCCGCCGTCGTTCCCGCCGCCGGTGTTCCCGCCGCCGTTGTTCGCGCCGCCGCCCCCGGTGTCGCCCGGTGCCGGTGACGGGCTGCCCGACTGCGGAGTCAGCACCGAGCCGGACGGGTCGGGCTGAGCCCCGGCGGAACCGGTCGGGGACGGGTCGGTGCCCGGCGCGCCGGTGTTGCGATCCGTACCGGTGCAGGAATACAGCAGGACAATCAGGAAGAGCAGCCCCGCTCCGAGCACGACGGCACGACGCCGCCAGTACACGGCAGGGGGCAGGGGGCCGACCGTCAGACGCATGATGCGCCTACCGTAGCCGCGCGGCGCACGGCTCGCCGGTCCGACGCGCCGGGAACCCGCCGCCGTACGGCCACCGTCGTCCACACTGGATTCCTACCGCCACCGTCAGAGGTAGACCTTGCGCTGGTAGATCGCGTGCGCGCCGGCCACCCGGTCGAGGAAGAGCAGCCCCGCGCAGTGGTCGATCTCGTGCTGGAGCGCCCGCGCCTCGAAGCCGTCCGTCACCAGGCGGACCGGCTCGCCGCTGCCGGGAAGCGCACCCTCGACGACCAGGCGGCTGGCCCGCTTCACGTCGCCGGTCAGGTCCGGCACCGACATGCAGCCCTCCCGGCCGGCCTTCCACCGGGACGCCTCCACCACGCGCGCGTTGCAGAGCACGAACGTGCCGTGCACGGTGACCGCCTTCGGATGCCCCGTCACGTCCACCGCGAACACCTGCGCGCTCACCCCGACCTGCGGCGCCGCCAGTCCCACGCAACCGGGCGAGACGCGCATGGTGGCCACCAGGTCGGCGGCGAGGCGCACCACCTCGGCAGACGTCGGGTCGACCTCCGGGCCCGGTCGGCTCAGCACCGGCTCCGGCGCGGTGACCACCGCCCGTACCGCGCCGGGGATGCCGAGCTTCTCCGGGGTCCAGCCGCCCAGGCCCGCGTACTCCGGCCCGGTCACAGCAGATCCGTGTCCGCCGGGCGGAGGCTGACCCCCACGCCCAGCTCCGCGGCGACCCGGGTGAGCCGGCCGGCCACCTCGTCCGACACACCGGGCGGCAACTCAACCTCGGCCACCACCACGTAGAGCGAACCGGTGAGCCGGGTGCTCAGGTCGGTCACGTTCCCGCCCGCGTCGGTGAGCACCCGGGTCATCGCCGCGACGATGCCCATCCGGTCGGCGCCGTGCACCGCGAGCACGTACGGCTCCCCGGTGGGCTCGCTGCCGCCGTCGGGCGTGACCGCGCGTACGGTCGCCAGCAGGTGCCCGTCGGCGGCGAGCGGGGCCAGCGCGGCCTCGACGTCGGCGGCGGCCGGGCCCACGCAGATCAGCGTCATCGCGAAGTGTCCACGCAGCCGGGTCATCGTCGAGTCGGTGAGGTTCGCGCCGAGCCGGGCGAGGACCTCCGCGACGTCGGCCACGATGCCCGGCCGGTCCCGGCCGATGACGGTGATCGCGAGCTCGTTCATTCGGACATTCTGCCCCGTCGCCCATGATCGATCGCGCCCGGCCACCCGGCCCGCCCAACCTGCGGGAAAGACAGCCGTGACATGATCGGCGACGCGATGTCCGATCCCACATTCGCCACCCAGGTCAGCCGGTGGTACGAGCGCAACGCCCGCGACCTGCCCTGGCGCAAGCCCGGCATCGGCGCCTGGGCGATCCTGGTCAGCGAGGTCATGCTCCAGCAGACCCCCGTGGTCCGGGTGGTACCGGCCTGGGAGGCGTGGCTGGCGCGCTGGCCCGAGCCGCGCGCCCTCGCCGAGGACACCCCGGCCGAGGCGATCCGGATGTGGGGACGGCTCGGCTACCCCCGCCGGGCGGTACGCCTGCGCGAGTGCGCGGCGGCGATCGTGGAGCGCCACGGCGGCGTGGTGCCCGACCGGCTCGATCAACTGCTGGCGCTACCCGGTGTCGGCACGTACACGGCCCGCGCGGTCGCCGCGTTCGCGTACGGGCAGCGGCACCCGGTGGTGGACACGAACGTCCGGCGCGTGGTGTGCCGGGCGATCGCCGGAGAACCCGACGCCGGCCCCACCACCCGCCCGGCCGACCTGGTCGCCACCGAGGAACTGCTGCCGATCGAGCCGGCTGACGCCGCGCTGGCCAGCGCCGCCTTCATGGAACTCGGCGCTGTCGTCTGCACCGCCCGCGCGCCGCGCTGCGCGATCTGCCCGATCGAGTCGAGCTGTGCCTGGCGGGCTTCTGGACAGGCCGCTCCCACGGGACCGACCCGTCGGCCGCAGCGTTACGCCGGCACCGACCGGCAGGTACGCGGACTGCTGCTCGCGGTGCTGCGGGAGTCCACCGGCCCGGTGCCGCACCAGCGGCTGGACCAGGTCTGGCACGACGACGTGCAGCGGGCGCGAGCGCTGGCCGGCCTGGTCACCGACGGCCTGGTGGAACCGGTGGGCCAGGAGTCGTTCCGCCTGGCCGGAGACGGCCCCGCCGTCCCCCTCCCCTGACCGCCCCCGCCCCACCCCCGCCCGCCCTCGGCTCGCCCCCCGCCCCGCCCTCGGC